>JAEORI010000329.1 GCA_016840965.1 Candidatus Thorarchaeota archaeon
ATGGCAACAGCCCGATTGACTATATCGTTTCCCGAGCTAGAGAAGTGAAGTTCTCACAACCATCCTCAGTTATCAAGATAACATCTGCGATTTTGACAGACCCAACACCTGCTACAAATCCAGTTGGCTGAATTGAAAGCACCATTCCAGGACGAAGAGATTGTTGAAGTTCCGGTACGATGTAGGGGGGTTCATAAAGATCTAGGCCAATTGAGTTACCGAGTGGCTGTAGGATTGTGTCAGAGGGATAGCTTCTACCAAGTTTCTTTAGAGTCTTTTCTGCTACATCTTTAATTTGCGCTTCCGGTTTGAGTCGTTTCTCCAACACTCGTGCTGCATTAACTACGTATTCAAAGAGTTTCCTCTGTTTATTTGATGGTTTCCCAAGATGAATAGTCCTAGCTACCTTGCCAAAATATCCAGAGTGACTCACTGTAAGATCCATCGATACAAATTGATCACTACTAATCCTTGATGCACCAGATTCTGCAAAGGGAAGATGAGCTTGAGGTCCAGATAAAACCGCGGCACGAATTCCACGTTTTTCAGCGCCTGCCATACGCATTGCTGCTTCAATCTCAAGAGAAGCTTCCTCTTCTGATTTCCCCGCAGTGACAATTTCAAGAGCAGTTCTAATCCCAATCTCTCCAATGTTGACAGCTCTGCGTATTGCATCAATCTCTGTAGCATCCTTGATTTGTCTGAGCTTCCATAAACTTGGAGAGAAATCTTTGAATCCAGCCTCTGGAAGCAATTGTTTTAGTCTTTCGAACTCTTGTACTGACAACCAGTCATGTTGCAACCCAATCATGCTACCTGCAAGACCTAATTCTTTCAGAATACCAGTGATTCGATCCCAAAAGGCTGTGCTACGACCTCGAAACCAGCCATCAAAGGTGGGTTCATTGAATCCACGCACCTTAGAAATCATGGATTCTCTAGATGTTACTAATTCATGTTGTTCAGGAAGAATCAACTGTGGTTGGTTGCTATCGGTGATCAAACAACCAATTGGTACCTCCACTCCTCGATATTGAAAACCAGTAAGGTATTGGATATCCTGTTTGCGTGTGGCAATTAATGCTGCAATCTCCTCCCTACGCATAGCACGATGTACCTTGTCTAATCTTTGGGTTGTAAATTGCATGATCCTGGTCTCTCAAAGATTTCGGAGATTATATCTCCACCTGTTGTCGATTTTGGTACCACATTTAAGCTTCGTGTCGTGTGAATCTAAAGGTAAAATTTGAAGAAAGAGTGGCGGGACCGCCCGGATTTGAACCGGGGATAACCAACTCCGCAGGCTGGTGCCTTATCCAGGCTAGACTACGGCCCCATTCAACGAGGGACCTTATTCAACTTATAGAGTCTTCGTTATGAAAAATAGACTAATTGTTTTTGTCTGTATTACATCATGCAAGCTGTATTTCGAGAAGTTCTACAATTGCACGGCCTTTCTTTTTTGTAACGCGGAAAGTATGCTCTGACGTTTGCAGAATGAAATGTTCGCCCTCTTCCAAATTCTCGAGGACCGTTTTCCCCATTGGTCCATTGAGATATCTCGTGAATCTACTGACAACACGCTCTGTTGTCGAATCCCTTTCTTGTGAGAAACTCATGCGGTAAACCTCACTTTCACAATATTCTATAAATGATGTCTTTTAAACTCCGAGAGTATAAAACGAAGCTAGTTTTAGTGGCGGGACCGCCCGGATTTGAACCGGGGATACCCAACTCCGGAGGCTGGTGCCTTATCCAGGCTAGACTACGGCCCCAAAAGCTTGTCATTATTGAGTTCTTTAAAGATTTGCTTAATCAGACTATGATGTGTTCTAGGCCAGTGATCCACCACGCACCTCGTTTGTTCTTGACAAACCCTTTCTTATATTCTAAAACGGTAGTACCAAAGAGTGATTGTGCCCGATTGTTTAACCTATCAATTCTGTCAAGGATGGTCCGTCGTTTTTCACTGTCACCGAGGAGGTCTTCAGCCAATTCAGGTGTAGTTGCGCCTTCATTTCTGATGAAATATGCTAGAAGCTTACGGTCCAGTTCATCAGTACATAGTTCATTACGTGCTTTATCATTTAATTCGCTTAGCTGGAAACTCGTTGAACGTGAGTTCTCAAGATGCTTTACTCGGTTCTTCAATTCGTCTACATCGCGTACTAGATCATAAACAATGGGCGGCAGCTCTTCATCCAATCTCCATACTATCGCGTCATGGATGAATCTCTGACGACCTCTTTCCCCTGCAAGCTGATCAATTCGGTCTAATAGCTCCATATCAATTCGAAAACGGATACTAACGAACTCACGCTGCTTTTTCTTGCTCATCACGAAACCACACACAGGTTTTGATTACACATCAATTGCACCTACAATGAAGGAGAAAAGGCTTGTCTTAGTTGTGCCCGACACAGTTATAAAACAATCACAAAGTGACGCAGTGAAGGCGACGGTGATACGATATGGTAAACAAGGAAAAAGCCATCAAACGTGAATTGACTCGTCTCAGAAAGACCCAGAATCCTGAACAGATTGATTTTAGAAGAATGCGGAAAATTCGTTCCGCTAAGACAAGTCTATGGAAACTCAAACGAAAACAGACCGTCGCTTCTGTAAAAGTGGCTACTGCTGAGAAAAAGAAGACAACCAAAGTAAAACCTGCAAAGAAGCCAAAGATGAAAGAACCAGAGCTCGAAATTATTGAAGAAGAACCAGAATTAGAGGTCTTTGAAGAAGACTTGGAACTTGAGGAAGAGCCAGAATTAGAAGTAATCGAGGACGAACCTGAACTAGAAGAGATCAGTGAAGACCTCGAAGACTTGTATTCCTATGATGAGGATATCGATGAAGAGGACTTTGACGAGGAGGAGTCCGAGTAAGTCTATCTGATTCGTTGAAAACTTATGAAAAAGAATAAGACCGAGGATACCATTGCAGTTTGTGTTCGCAGCGGACTGCGGTGATATCATGACCAATCTTCTAGAACTAGTTAAACGCCTGAACGAAATATCGCCAAGAGAGTATACAATTTGGGGGCTAGAGAGTCGAGTTGAGATAGGCCCTCAGACTGAAACAGAACAGGCAAATACGACGATCAATAGAATCCTGATTGCTACATATCCATCAGCGCGGGTGGTCACAAAAGCTACACAGGACAAGGCTAATCTTCTAATCACATATCGGCCACTATTTCCTTTTGCTATAGATAGATTATCGGGCTTGGATCTTGTGAGAGTCCGGTTATTAACAAAGAATTACATATCCTCCTATGTTATCGGAAGCGGATGGCTCTGTAAGAGAGATGGTATGAATGATGCCCTTGTGGAATCTCTTGGGTTCAAAAAGGGAGGTGAGTTCATGGCTGAAAGCGACTACGGGGAACTCGTATCTATCGGAAGGGTCTGTAAACCGCCAGGTGTGAAGAACCAGTCAGGCTTTGTCAATTACATAGCTGAAAAAATGCGTTTAGATACTGTTCTGTTTTCGGGAGACCTAGATGATGAGGTCAGGGATGTCCTAGTTATTGCAGGAAACTACGTGGACATGCCAGAGCTAATTAGTGCTAAGAACCAAGATTTAGAAACATTAGTTACAGGGGAGCTTTCTCCAGAAATTAGGTTACTTGCTAATGAAGAAGGAATCAATACATTAGAACTTGGCACATTCGCGACGGAAGAACCAGGGATGAAGCGATTAAGAGATATTATTAGTCTTGATTTTCCTGAGATGAAAGTTGAGTTCACAGAGTCAGGAGTTTTGGCTCGAGCTTTGAGACCCTATAAAGACGATATGGCATAATACCAGCTAATTCCTACTTTTAGGCATCCGTATCAGAACGACGTTTTTGTTCCTAGGAACGCCAATATGTTGAGCCACAGGATTACACTTTGTCCTCATAATATGGACAATCGGACAGGACGGCTCAAACTCTGTCAGTGACTCGTAATTGCCCATGCCCTTTGCAATAATTAGGTCAGCAGATGAGAACAATTTATTGAACTCTTCAGAAGTACGCTCCAAGTTTACTCCAATCGCAGCTGCACCAGTATCGCGTACTTCATCAGCACACTCAGATAGCCCAACTTCAATAGCATCAATCATTGTTGCATCATTTAATACAGGACCGCCCTTCACCACAGCGACAACTTTTGCACCGCGGCGTTTTATCTCACGGATTAGAATCATGTCCAAAACAAGTTCACCGGCATTGTCCATTAGATAGAGGACTTCATCTACTTCCTGAAGGATTGTTCTGAATTCATCGACTTGGTCAATCACAAGGTCCGTTTCTACATTGTCGAGAATTACACGTAGCTCGTCAAGACTGAATTCCCGGCCAGAAACATCAAACTCAATGGCGTTCGCTGCTGCAGTAATCAATGTTGCAGTACGAAATCTCTTCTTTGGATCTTTATGTTCTTCTACAAGTTTCTGAAGGTCCGGCAGTATATTCAGTGCGAGTTCATTAGACTGATGTTTGAGGTCTCTATAAGGGTCATTACCAGTCATTTTCTGGACAAGCAGGTCTCTGTCGGTACCAATATGACTTGGAACTGCATCACTATTGAAATTCTCACTAAGGAATTGGGTCATAGCCTCAACTACTTTCATTCTGAGATCGGGGTCATCAGTAGCTAGCTTCACTTGGTTGACTGCTCTCTCGAGCAAACAGTGAGCACATTCCAAGGTCACCTTCAAATTGACTCGCCTACTCGCAGCGTTTTGTTGCTGGTGAAAAACCATGCGGAATGTACTATTTTCGTATGGGACCGATGAGACTCTTTAAGACATCAATAGGCTTGTCAGAGTTGGCTACAGCTGAAGCTAGAAGAACTCCTTGGGAGCCCAGCTTAATAGCTGCAGACACATCATCACCATTGCTGATACCGGCTCCACAAAGTATGACAACATCCTTGTTCACACGCCGGATCAACTCAACAGTTCCGCTAATCACCTCAGGTTGAGCTTGTGAAACCGAGATTCCTGTGCCGATGAGTTCTGGAGGTTCTACTGCTACTGAGTTTGGTCTCATTGTCGCAGCTGCAACACTTACTGCAGGATTATTTGGACACACGACTGTGTATAGTTTCAACTTTTGTGCTTTAGTCACTGCCATTTCTACATCTGCTAGTTCCATCCTGTTCTCAGAGTGATTGAGAAGCGTTCCGGAGCAACCAGCCTCTACAAGTGCTTCTCCTAAAACATGACCAGTGAATCGTCCTTGGTCACCGGGGTCCATGTGCTGAGAAAACACTGGAATGTCAACAGTCTGGGCGATTCTATAAAGATCAGTAATTTGGGGAGCTACTACAATTGGCACACCGAATTCTTGTGAAACAGATTCGCACGTCTTAGCAAGTGTTACCGCTTTTTCACCAGTTGCTTTAGAATATGTCTTGAAATTGATTATGACTACTGGAGTCTTGATTTTGGGCAAGATACTACCCCCTAAACACATGAGGTGGGCATAATGCCCAATTTTAAACTATTGATAGCATGACATAGGTGTCTGGTTGGTCAACTTATCTTGCAGCACCAATAAGTAACTTCAAGACCGGAACCCGAGCATATCCTCTTCGATTCAAGTCAGTAATCGGCTTTCGTGCTTCAATCTTGATGAATTTTCCAGCTTCAGAGGTCTTGTAGTATTTCAAGTAGATTTTTGAGAAATGTGAGAAAGTTGCTGCATTAAGCAATTCAGCAACCGCATCATTTGAGATTCTAATGTGTGCGTCTTCATCAGTTGCTTTACCAACTTTGGTTTCAATCTGCCCGAGTGGAGCTTTTGCTATCCAGAACCTTTCACCCATAGCCATAAACTCAAGCATGAACTCATGAGTTCCCTCAAGACCTTCAGCCATAACGGGATCTTTAAGCATGTACACCAAACGGGCTTGAATCGAGTCATGATACGGGATTGTATCCTCTCTGCCTTCTGGTGCATGCTCTAGAATTTCAGGTTCCATGACTTTTTCTTCTTCTTCAATCACTTCAGCTTCAGTTGGAGTTTCTTCTTTAATTTCAGTGGCGATTTCGTCTTCAGGTGTCGACTCAGTTTCTTCATCGTCTTTCTTTTTTCGTCGGAAGAATCTTGACATATTCGCATTCGCTCCTAATCAAGAGAGAGCAATATTTGTCCCCGTCTTGCTCCTGCATTTGTAGCGAGCAGTTGTAGAAAAAGATAGCTCAGTTGTATCTACTTTGATGGGGGAGTTTGCAAATCCTGTATCTGTGTAAGTTTCTGAAGTTGTGCAACAAGAGGCAGATTGTTGGAGGGTTTACGGTCACCCCAGAGCTCATCAACAAGTAGGTCACGAATAGCAATTCTAATGACTTCTGAACGGTTGGGGTATTTATTCTGGACAATCAGCTCGTCCACACCTTCAACATATGACTCTGGGAGACATATCGTGACGACTCTCATTCTACACCAAGATATTCCAATACAAAGGACATTTTGAAAGGGTGTCTGATTGTGATGCGTATCAGGGTATTACTAGGTTGGTCATGGTTTTAGGACTATCTTCCCGAATTGTTCACCTTTTTCAAGAGCCTCGTGAGCATTCTTTGCCCTGGAGAGAGGCAGAACGCGGTCAACAATCGGTGTAAGTTCACCATTCCAAACAAGCTTGAGGACATCACGAAGTTCTGAGCGGCTCCCCATTGTAGAACCCATGATTTCGAGTTGTTTCCAAAATACTAGATTGATGTTAGTTGTTGCATTTGGACCAGATGTCGCCCCGCAAGTGACCAATCTCCCACCTTTTGTTAGACTTCTAAGACTTTTCTCCCAGGTTGCTTCTCCGACAGAATCAACCACAATGTCCACGCCTCGACGATTGGTAAGGGTCCATATTTCCTTGTGATAATCAGGATTGCTTTGATGATTTATCCCTACTGTAGCACCCAGATCAATCGCCCTCTCTAACTTCTCATCAGAAGAACTCGTAACAATCACACGAGCTCCTGCAAGCTTAGCAATTTGTAGTGCAGCAAGTGCAACCCCTCCCCCAATCCCAAGTATCAGGACTTCATCACCTGGTTTTATTCGTGCTTTAGAAATCAACATACGCCAAGCTGTCATGAAAGTCAACGGTGCAGCAGCTGCTTGATTGAAGTCGAGCTTGGTATTTTCAGGGATAGGGATTACATTCTGAGCATCAACCGAGATGAGGTCGGCATATCCTCCGCGATAGTGTTCCCCGATGATTCCATAATCAGCACAAAGAGACTCTTCGCCACGGACACAATATTCACACACACCACAGGAGCGACCCGGGGCAATAACGACTTTTTGACCAGATTGAATACCTGCTTTGAAATTGTCACCTACCTCTTTAACCTCTCCAGATATGTCACTCCCGAGAATGTGTGGCATCTCTAGTTTGAGACCAGGAATCCCACCTCGCACAAATAGATCAAGATGATTGAGAGCGACTGCTTTTATATCAACAAGCACTTGGTTGGGACCTAACTTTGGGTCAGGAAAATCTTCATACTTCAACACTTCTGGTGGACCATGCTCATGGAATACTGCTGCTTTCATTTGGCATCAACCTTCAAGAATCGAGGTAATAACTCAACTCGACATAAAACCTCGGTTTGGTGAATCATCGGACAAGTTTAAGAAAGTGCATATATTTGTGAACTTCGAGCTCAAGGTGATTTTAATGTCGAAAGGAAAAGGTGGCAAGATTCGTGCAAGCCATATCTTGGTAGACAAGCACAGTCAAGCCCTCGCATTGATTACTAGGATTGCAGAGGGTGAGGATTTTGGACAAATAGCGAAACAATATAGCACCTGTTCTTCGAAAAAGAGAGGTGGCGATCTAGGTTGGTTCACTAAGGGACAGATGGTGCCTGAGTTTGAAAAGGCTGCGTTTGCACTGAGTGTTGGAGCGATGACACGTGAACCAGTGAAAACGCAGTTCGGTTATCACATCATCAAGAGGACCGGTTAGCCCGGTATCTACTTTCTTTTTTCCGTTGGGAGAAAGGGACTGAAGTCCTGCTTTCTTTTACTCTGCAGATTTAGAGGTGTCTTTGACTATACCCTTGGGTACAATCTCTTCATCAACGAACCGATTCTCACACCGTGTGAGTACTTTTGGTAAGGTAGTGTATTCCATCTCATGCTCACCAAGACGATGAGGTTGGAATGGACCAGTGCGTCTTAGGTAATCAGCAATCTCCATGCCTCTTTGCCGTGTGATGTCGAATGCAACATCGTCGAACAAATCTACGGGACCAACAAGCATACCATTTGCAATTTGAAATCCAAGTCCGACAACTCGCGGTGGACCGTCAAATCGAGTGCATCGTGAGTCTTTGAGGCCTACAGGAAGAAGTGGTCCGGCATGTGATCCGCGCATCCACCCTGCAACCAAGTGTGGTAAAGTGAATCCCTCAAGGACCTCTCCCATTGCAGGGAGTCCTGAGTGAGCCCTGACAATTGCTACAGGGTCATCTTTGCCAACATACTTGCCAGCGACAGCATGCAGTTTGTCTGTGCTGACTGATGCTGTAATCATTCCATCTGCGCGATAGATTTTCTTTATCGTGTAACGACCTGTGCTTCCAAGAAGAGCTAGGACATCGTATGACTCTTCAGGTGTCTTCATGTCTATGAAACAGGGAACATCCTTCATGATATCCTGAATGATGAATCTGAAACCATCATGAAGGTTAGGGTCGATAACAAGACCTGCCGTGTTGAATGGATCAGCGAATATTCTATAGAGTGGAAGATTGAATGCGCCCGGTTCTGTCTTATCAGCCATGAATACAGCAATTGGCTCAGATCGGCGTTCTTCAATCACCATCTCAGCTGAGCCAGGACCCATTCCTTTCACATTCCCGCTGAAGGTGTCAGCAAGCATGTCTTGCCCAGCTGCATAGATTTTCTTTTTACGAGCAAGCTCAGTACCTTTCATGAAGGTATCCCAAGCTAGCTTATGAACATCCTCAGCCCCCTCACCTTTATGGTGAGTCATTATTAATTCGAGATCGTCACCAGCATTGGAAACATGGAAGTCTTTGATTATCTTCTTGTTGACGGCCTCTTTCAACTCTTTTCGTGCTAGTTCGAAGAGGAAATCGGGTACAATAACATGACCTGCTAGTGACCCAATATCTGCTTTGATTACGCTAATGGTAGTTTCAACCATCAGAAACTCGCTCCTTGTCTTGATAGCAGAGCCCTAGAACTTGAGCTCGCTGTGTCTTTCGACTATTCTTTACCCATATAATAGTTCTTATCTGGGGCGAAAAGTTCGCGATTTGGAATTAGGATTCCTTTGCCTTCAACATGATGTCTTTGAGTGTCTTGGTCATCTTCAGAGCATCATCCCAGTTTCTTTGCCAGAGATTACGACCAAAGATCAGTCCAGTTGCACCCTGCTTCATGCATATCTTTGCGCGTTCAATGACCTCATCATCAGTTGCCAAGCCGCCTCCAGAAAATAGGACTAATGTCTTGCCTGCTGATCGCACTACCTTTGCCACCATCTCTTCAGTACTGAGATTTAGTGTATCATAAGGTGATGGTTGCATAGACCTACTTTTGGCGCTCGTCATTGGCACATTGAGCTTAACGATATCTGCTCCAAGTTCATCTGATACCCTAGCTGCATAATCAATTACATATAGAGAGTCACGACCCCCTTTTGATTCAACAGCATCTCCTCTTGGATATGCCCAGACGATAATTGGCATTCCATAACGTTCAGCATCCTCCTTGACTTTTCGAAACTGTGTAAAGTCGATATGCTGCTTTGGACTACCGACATAGAGTGTGTATCCAACAGCATCAGCACCAATCCGGACAGCGTCTTCGACAGATCCGGTCATGGCGGACACAGGCTCATTTGCAGATGGAATACGTGTCTTTCCATTAATCTTGAGCACTATAGGAATCTTTCCTGCAAATACGGGAGCATATTTCTCAGCCAACCCCAAGTGTAAGGCTATGGCTGAATATCCTCCTTCTATTGCAAGTCTGAACTGATATTCTGGATTCAGACAATCATGCTCAGTGAAGAAATCAACTGGGCCATGCTCCATTCCTTGATCAATGGGTAATATCAGCAGTGTTCCATTTCTAGGACCATGTTCATACATCATTCTATAAAGTCGTGTTCGCTTTCCTAAGTTCAAATGGTGTAAATCGTCAAGCTTTGACATGGTAATTGACTCCAAACATTCTTCACTAAAAGATGCTTCCCCTATATGCTTAGCGAGTGATACGAAAGTAACAAATCATTGTGTTGACGCTTGATAAAGGTGATTTCAAATGACCAACAAGAAGATCTCTGCAACACGACCGGTAACAGAAAAAAGAGAGCAGTATCACCTTGAAGTGAAGGAGGGTGATGTAGCAAAGTCTGTACTTCTCCCTGGAGACCCTCAGAGAGTAGAAAGAATTAGTTCGCTCTGGGATGAGGCAAAAGAAGTGGCTGCTCATAGACAATTCGTCACACACACGGGAAAATACAAAGGAGTAGATATCTCAGCCTGTTCAACAGGTATCGGTGGCCCGGGAGCAGCTATTGTGGTCGAAGAACTGGCAAATGTTGGAGTAGACACATTTCTTAGGGTTGGTTCATGTGCCACCTTGAAAGAAGAAATTAAAATTGGGGACATTATTATCTCAACAGCTGCTGTTCGTCTAGAGGGCACAAGCAAGCAGTATGTGAGACCTGAGTATCCAGCAGCAGCATCCTATGAGGTTATTCTAGCATTTATAGAAGCAGCAGAAACTCTTGGAGTTAGATATCATCTTGGTATCTCTGCCTCAACTGACTCCTTCTATCTTGGGCAATCGCGCCCTGGGTTTAGGGGTTATACACAAAGTATGAGTGAAACTCTGATTAAGGATCTCACAAAAGCTAATGTGGCAAACTTTGAGATGGAGGCTGCGACTCTCTTCACTCTGGGAAACATCTATGGATTCAGAACTGGTGCAGCATGCGCAGTATACGCAAATAGGGTGCATGATGAGTTTGCAGTAAAAGGGGAATCAGATGTCATCAAGTGCGGAAATGAAGCAGTGAAAATCTTGGCTGAAATGGATGAAGAGAAATCAGGGAAGGAATACTGGAGTCGAAACCTTTGCTAGAAAACGATTCATGTCCTTATTGCAATACTCGAATGGATAAAGGATTCATGGCAGGAAACATGGTGATTTGGTGGACGAAGGAGCCTCCAAAATTTGCAATAACCAAGCGAGGAGGAAATATCCAAATTGCTAGAAGCTATACAGGTTGGGCATTTGTTGATGCCTACCGATGTGAAAACTGCAAAATCACTATTACACTAGATAAATCGCTTTAACCTTGCTTTTCAGGTTCTCCATTTTACATAGGTTAGAAGAGATATGAGCTTGCTGAGTTTTGGGGGTATACACAGAATTTATAACTCTAGCACAAATGGACCAGTTGGGGAGTTTCATAAGCGTGATTATAGAACCCTTCCTCATCATTGTCCTATTCTTCAGCCTTGTACCACTCTCTTATATTGTAAATCGTCCTAGATTTCTTAAGAGGATCAATCTAGACAATTTGCTTTCAGAAATACTCGGGAAAGATGTAAATTCGATAAAACCTCAATCGATACCCCCTCAGATGCACTCTTCAATCAGATGCCCACCTTTACTGAACATTAGACCGACTGAAGAGGAGAAGAAGATTGTTCAGTGTATTAAACCATCATCACATTGCCAGAATTGTAATCATTGTACGAAGACGGCTATTATGCATCGTCGCCAATGGGTCTTTTGCAATAATATGAATCGAGTCACTACTGATGGTTCCAATAGACATTACTGGCATACACCCGAATTAGCACTGCCATGCCATTCGTGCTTTTCTCAGGGTTCATGAGCTATTCACCCTTTCCTACATAGTAGTACTCACCAGACGCCTTCTGCTGCGAGTCTAATTTTGAGCCGTCCTTGTTTACTCTTGGTCGTCCAGTCTGAGGGTCTCTTCTAAAGGTCACGCCCATCTCTTTCAAGAACATATTCATTCCATTTCGGAGTGTTCTAACAGAAGACGCTACACCAGATCTGCCAGGAATACCTCCAAACACCACAAGACTATCGCTCAGATAGTCGGCCATCAATATCGAGTGCTCAACAATGAATGCTGTCTTCATACTGGTTCGAACCATCCTCTGAATGGCACGTGAGCTCGCAAGTCTCTGTTCAATGTCCAGAAATGCAGATGGTTCATCAAGGAGGTAAATATCAGCTTCTCGAGCAAGACATGCAGCAATAGCGGCTCTCTGCAATTCGCCTCCGCTTAGGTCTTGGATTTGGTGTTCTAATAGATGTTCAAGTTCAAGCTTATTAATCACTGAAGTCTTGAAATCAGCAGAGTCAATTTTAGAACCACCAGCTGCTCGAAGATACATTCTCAAATTGCCTTCAAAATCTGTTGGGATGTACTGCGGTTTGTAACTGATTTTGAGGTCTAAACCTGTGACTGTCTTCTTGGGTGCTTCGCCTTCGTCAGGTTCTAATTCCCCTGCAAGCATCCTAACGAACGTAGTCTTTCCAATTCCATTTGGACCTAGAATGCCAACAATCTGACCTTTCGAAACACGACTACCCTTTATCTCAAGCGTGAAGTCCTCAAAGCTCTTCCTCATGTCCCCGTATTCGATCATAGCCTCCCGTGAGAGATAACCGTCATCATCCGCTGTCATTCCTTTGAAAGAGATTGCTGTATCGCGAAAACGCATGTTCTCATCAGGGATGAACCCATCAAGAAAGATATTCACTCCAACACGAGTTCCGTGTGGATGTGATACGATTCCATAGACACCGGGATTTCCATAGAACATGCAGACCAAGTCTGAAACATAGTCGAGAATCGAAAGGTCATGCTCGACTACAACCACAGTCTTTCCAAGTGAGGTCAACTTCCTGATCGCACGAGCCATCCGAAGGCGCTCTCTTACGTCAAGGTACGCGGTCGGTTCGTCAAAGAAATAGATGTCACCATCACGTACGATGGCTGCAGTTACCGCAACTCGTTGTAGCTCGCCTCCACTCAGGTATTTGATTGCTCGGTCCCAAATCTCATTGAGGATCATGTCATCTTTGAGTTCTTTCAAGCGACCTGATGAATCAGATGACTCTAGAAGTTCACTGATAGGTCTGTCTGCAAGGTCTTTGACCTTGGGAAGGTCTGTGATGTTCTGTGGTTTCAAAATGGGGACAAGTGAACCAGCCTGAATCTTTTCGAAGAATGGTTGTAACTCAGAACCACGAAATGCCGGAATGATTTCATCCCATCCTGGAGGATTGTCAAACCTTCAGAGATTAGGAGGTATCTCACCAGCAAGAATCCGTATTGCAGTTGTCTTCCCGACGCCATTTGGTCCAATTAAGCCAAGCACCTGACCTTCTTTTGGAGTGGGAAGTCGGAACAGCTTGAATCCATTGACACCATAACGATGGCTAGTATCGATCTCCAGCTCCTCAGGCAGGTTAACGATTCGAATGACACTATATGGACACTTCTTGACACAGATAGCCTCGCCAGAACATAGAGATTCCACTATGACTGGTGGTTTATCCTGTCCATCAGGAAAGATGACAGTCTCATCACCAGTTCTGACTCGTGGACAGAACCGTTGGCACTCATGAGTGCAATCTTTTGGTCTACATCTGAACGTGTCAACTATCGCAATACGCATTTGAAGTGTCAACACCTGCGGAGAAGCTATCGGAGCATGTTTTTGGAGAGTATATAGCACTTTGGCTGGGTGCGAATGACCCGATGACAATCCTTTTTTGCTAATCCGAGAAAATTACTTTGGATAGAACTGCAATGAAGATAATTGAAAAACTTCTAGATGTGTTTGGGAAACGACGAGCACTACTTCTTGGTGCAGCTTCTCAACCAAATGACTTGATGGCATATATACACGCAGTTCGGGCAAATGCATACTTTAAGATCACTGGCAAAAGGCTTCCGCTTCTAAATATTCCAAGTGGTGAAAATGTCGAGGATTTAACAAAGAACCTGTCTCCATCACGACGACTTGTTAGAAGAGATCTCTAGCGCCATCAATTTGTTCATCAGATTTATAGCCTCACAGTCGAAAATATTGTGGGGATAGAAGATTTCCAGTAGAGTCTTGAAAATAGTCATTGGTCTCATTCTTGTATGTTCAGCTAGTATGCTCATCATCTACCGAAATCCTCCTGATGACCCAGATGCGCTTGGGAGTGTGGTTCTATACTATGACTTCGACGAAATGGTATTGATTGGTGATTCAGTTTGGACAGCGGAATCGAGGTTAGATACAATATACTATCCTGTAAGTCGTAACAACATGAGAGCAGTATTGAGCGTAAACTACTATTGTGGTTTTCCTCTAGCGATGAATACGGACACGTGGACTCATCTAGGTTCAGTTGACATAGGTATGTATACCGGATTAGTGGTTGATTCAGGGGAAGTGAATGGATATGAATGCTGGACATGTATGCTCGAGATAAGTGGCGAGGCTAATGTAAGCTACGATAGAAACTCTGGCATCCTTATCTACAACAATTGGATAGAAGCAGATTTAGAGAGGTCAATTATTCTGCAAGAGATGACCTTCAGGCAACCGTCTCTACCTCCCGTCAAGATGGAAGGCATCCTTCTGGCTGGAATTTTCGCGGAAGTAGCAGTCGTAGTGTGGCTCATTGCTATTCGGCATAAAATATCTAGATAATTCCATCTTTGGAAAGCATATTTAGCCTAGCACCAGCTAATTCATCATTGTCGGGATGATGATGAAGTAGGGATGGTGAACGACTCATCAACGTGATGACCCATTAAACCGCAATCTGACCGATGCGCAAGGAGTACAAAACACATTGACCCCCTTTATCTGCAACCACGACGGATCTTGCGAGGAGGTTCGTTTTTGCTGCACCGATACTGAGATGACGTTGACAAGAGACGATGTTGAAAGGATTGAAGCATTGGGTTACGATAGAAAGGACTTCGTGGTACGCGTGATGGCGGGTTTCTGTGAACTCAAGAATGTGGATGGTAACTGCTTCTTCTACGATTCTGAAACGAAGATATGTCGCATTTACGAGAATAGACCTGAAGGCTGTAGATACTATCCAATCATTTACGATGCAAGAAAACGGAAATGCATCATTGATAAAGACTGTCCATCAGGTGAAACCGTTTCTCGCGAGGAAATACGAAAGATTTGCCACAAAGTCCGAAAACTTGTAGAAAAACTACGGTGGGAGGCTGCGCATGGTGAGAGCCCGTGCTGACCTGCATACTCATTCTTCAGCCTCTGATGGAAGTGATTCACCATCAGAACTGGTCCAGAAAGCGGATGCGTTGAAACTTGGAGGCATTGCACTTACTGACCACGACTCGCTCGACGGGATAACGGAGTTTATGGAAGCCGAAGCATCAGACGATTTGAATCGGATTCCAGGGCTTGAAATAAGTGCGGAGTATGAAGGCAAGGAGGTCCACATACTAGGGTATTTTGTGCCTCTTAACTCAGCACCTCTCAATGATAGATTGGAATATCTGAGAGTGTCAAGACACAACCGACTTCCGAAGATGATTCAGAAATTGAATGACTTGGGACTCGAAATCTCTATAGACGAGCTCTATGATGACATCGTAGGTGTTTCTAGTCCTGGAAGACCACATGTTGCACAGCTCTTAGTCAAGAAAGGATATGTTGGGTCCACACAAGAAGCATTTCAGAAATATTTGGCTCATGATAAACCAGGATATGTGAAAAAAGAACGAATGCAGGCACTCGAAGCAACCAAACTTCTGAAGTCAGTTGGCGCTATACCAGTCCTTGCACATCCATTAACTATCAGAGTTCAAAATCTACTATCATTCATAGAAAAACTCATGAACGTAGGGCTTTTGGGCGTCGAGGTGGACTATGATTATAGCTTCTTGGGCATACATCGATCATCTGATGAAGTGAGAGAGATCATCAAGGATTTAGATATCCTTCAGACTGGAGGAAGCGATTATCATGGAACAATTCATTACACTGAGCTTGGAGGTGTTACTGTTCCAATCGAGGTCATTAAAAATCTTGAGAGAATTCATGATGAGATGCAGAGGGGGATTTCTTGAAAGTAATTGACATTCATACTCATACTTGGTCAAGAGACATTATCAGTGAAAGAGACAGGGAATCTCGCCTTGTTGCTGCTGAAAGATTAGGCGTTGAGCCAGTTCTTGACTCCACAATTGACACTCTTCGAAAGGCAATGATTGAAAGTGGTGTGGAGAGGGCAGTTATTCTTCCCATTGATAGTGGATTTCACCAAAAGATGCCATTGTCGCTAACAGAAAAGACCGACTGGCATGTCAGAGAGGTGCAAGATGATTCGAACATAAGGACGTTTGTTGGAATCGATCCAAGAAGAGGAGAGTTGGGACTGAAAGAATTAGAACGTGCAGTGAAAAAGAAGGGATGCCGAGGATGGAAGATGTATCCACCAAATGGGTTCTATCCAGACGACAAAACATTCGATCCGTATTACAAACTCTGTGTTGACTTGGACATACCAATACTAATACACCAAGGATTCACTCCAAGACATAAACACGTAAAATATGCGAGACCGGTCTATGTAGATAGAGTTGCAGCAGATTTTCCAGACCTCAAAATAGTTCTTGCCCATGTAGGATATCCATGGCAAGATGAAACGCTGATGATTGCCTCGAAGAACCCAAACGTTTCTGTTGATGTTTCTGGTTGGCAGAGCTTTGCAGCTACTGTTCCAATGAAACTATACCAGATGATTGGTGATGCAAAGATATTGAGAGTCTTCCCTAATCGCATGCACTTTGGGAGTGATTTCCCACTATTCGAATATACGATGCCACTTAAGAAGTGGGTCACATTCTTCACTGGACTTCAGCTACCTTCAGAGCTTTTAGATCAGGGATACAAACAGCTTAGAGAGGATGAGATTGAGAGAGTCATGTGGAGAAATACTGAGGGTCTCATTTTTGGTGATACTTCATGATGATGTTCATGGTAGATGCAATGTTGGGAAAACTGGCAATCTGGCTTCGACTCACAGGCCATGATACGTTCTATTCCACACAGTTGCATGATGATGAGCTCATACGAATAGCAAAAGAACAAAGAAGAATCCTATTGACTTCTGATGCTATTCTAGCAAGAAGGGCAGAAGACGCAGGACTTGAATTCATGCTTGTAAGGGGAAATGTTGATGAAGAGGTGGCAAGTGTCTTCTTAAAATTCGGGATCAAACCAGATGCAGATCCCGCTAAATCACGATGTACAAAATGTAATGGCATCTTGACTCATATCAAGAATGATGAGAAGCAACGAATAGAAGGACTTGTGCCAGAGCAGACATTCAACTACTACACCGAGTTCTGGCTCTGTGAATACTGTAGAAGTGTCTTCTTTCAAGGCGGGCAATGGACAAACATTGAAGAATACATGACAAGAATTGCTGAACTGATGCAGAAACTGGAAACGTGACTCATTCTTCAGAAACTGAAATTGCATACTCAAAAGGGATGCAATCTTTTATTGTTCGAGTTATGTGACAAAACTTCTTCATCAACTCTACACAACGTTTTCCTGTTTCAAGCTCATCTTCACCAACAATAACCTCGCCAGACACAGCGAAACCAGTGATTCTGTAGCCTTATTCGTCAAACTATGCTATTGATATACCCAGCAGATTGAGAGATTTCAGATTCATCTTGAATCGTCGTTGAAAATCCAAGAAAGTATTATTCAAGCAGCCATGTATTACGGAAACAAA
>JAEORI010000330.1 GCA_016840965.1 Candidatus Thorarchaeota archaeon
AACTGCGGAAAAACTTGGTTTCCGCAAGTACGAGTAAGGAGGCTTAACAAAAGAATGACACTACTAGACCCATTGGCTGATGCAATGTCAAACATCTACAACAGCGAAGTCGTTGGCAAACCCGAAGTGGTAATTGCTCCCGCATCACGGTTGATAGAGAAAGTATTGCAAGTCATGCAAGCAAAAGGGTACATCGGAGAGTTTGAACGGATTGATGATGGGAAAGCGGGAAGGTTTCGTATACAACTCATGGGCCGTACAAACAAATGTGGTGTGATAAAGCCTAGGTTCCCTGTTCGTCGGGATGGTTTCGAGAAATTCGAAAAAAGGTTCCTCCCAGCCTACAACTACGGTATTCTAATTGTCACAACCCCAGAGGGGGTTATGACTCATGAGGATGCCAAGACACGTGGGATTGGAGGAAGACTACTGGCATATGTGTATTAAGGAGGTCTGATGAATGTCTGAAAATGCAGCTTATGAACAACGGATTGAAATACCCAGTGATTGTCAGATTTCCTTGGAAGATAAGACTATCACAATCAGTGGCCCAAAGGGCTCGCTGGAACGATCCTTTCCAGAACCTCAAACTAACATCCAAACCGAAGGTAATGAGCTAGTCGTTTCTACACATATCAATAGGAAAAGAACCAGAGCACTAGTTGGAACAGTGATAGCACATATCCGTAACATGCTTCTAGGTGTCCAACATGGCTATGAATACGAAATGAAAATCGTATACAGTCACTTTCCAATCTCTGTGGAAATAAAGGACAAGACTGTGATTATCAAGAACTTCATCGGAGAACGAGGTACGAGAAAAGCGCGTCTGGTCGGTGATGTTGATATAAGAACCACAGAGGATGAAGTCTTCATTAGTGGAATCAATATTGAACATGTGTCACAGAGTGCAGCAAACATACAGCAAGCATGTAAGATCCGTGATAAAGACCGAAGAGTCTTCCTTGATGGAATCTATGTCATCAGGAAGAGGAAAGGCGAGGAAACAAAATCAATAGTTTAGGAGAGCCAATGATATGTCAAAGAAGCCAGAACTGAAAGACCTGCCTGGTGTGGGACCAAAATTAGAGGAGAAGCTCAGAGAGGCGGGTATCAAAACGGTATTGAGCATGTCCCGAGCAAAGGCTGACAAACTCGCTGAAAAAGTAGATGGCTTGAGTGAAAGCGGCGCTGCAAAGCTAATTGAGGCTGCACAAGCAATGCTTCCAGACGCCACTCCCAAGAAGAAGACAGCTGAGGAGAAAAAGCCAGTAAAGAAAGCTGAGCCAAAGCCTGAGAAGAAAGTTGCTCCAAAGAAAGAAAAACCAGAGAAAGTTGAAGAGGAAAAACCAAAGAAAAAGAAGGCTGAGCCAAAAAAGAAAGCTGCTCCTAAAAAGAAACCAAAGTACGAGGTGCCTCTTAGAGTAAAGAATACTGATCAACGGATGTTGAAGATTGCTAGGGAGAAAAAGAAACGAAAACCTAGCTTCGATCATGAGCTTGCTCATAGATGGACTAGAGTCAGAAACTCATGGCGAAGGCCCAAAGGAATTGATAGTGCAACGCGTCAAAATCGAAAAGGGCGTGTAGCGATGGTTTCTACAGGTTATAGAACGCCGAAAGCTGTGAGAGACCTCCATCCGTCCCTATATGTTGAGATTAGGGTCCATAAACCATCCGATCTGGATGAATTAGATCCAGAGTTGCACGCAGTTCGAATTGCCTCAACTGTGGGATTCAGGAAGCGTCAAGAGATTATTGCTGCAGCAGATGCAAAGCTCTTGAGAATTCTCAATCCTGGACGAGGAGAGGAAGTTGAAGAGGAAGATCTCTTCACAGACCTTGACTTGGAGGTGGATTAGTAATGAGACTTAACACTCAAAGAAGATTAGCCGCACATGTGATGAAGTGTGGCGAAACGCGTGTTTGGATGGATCCTCAGTTCGAGGATGAGATTAGTCTAGCTATAACTAGAGATGATATTAGACGTCTAGTTGATGAAGGTGCTATCCAGAAGAAACCAATTCGTGGTGTCAGTAGAGGTCGTGCTCGATTTAATCTTCGCCAGAAACGAAAAGGCCAGAGAATAGGGGCAGGAACGAAAAAAGGAAAATCAACTGCCAAACTGAGTGGCAAAGATCGATGGATGATGAAGATTCGTCCAATGCGGAAAGAACTTCGCAAACTTCGAAGTGATGGCAAGATATCACCAAGAGTCTATAGAGATCTATACCTCAAGGCAAAGGGTAATGCGTTCCGAAACACGGCTCACCTTAGAACGTACATCTCAGAACGGAGGCTGTCAAAATAATGGCTCAGGGACCAACATATAGGGCAAAATTCCGACGAAGAAGGGAAGGCAAGACTAACTACTATCGTCGCAGAAGGTTGCTACTATCAAGAAAGCCAAGACTGGTTGTAAGAAAGACCAATACAAACACAATAGTACAGATTGTCAATTCCTCTGTCATTGGTGATTCAACCATGGCTTCAGCGGTCTCAGCGGAGCTTGGAAAACATGGATGGTCTGCTGGCACGGGAAATATCCCAGCAGCTTACCTGACTGGTTTCCTAGCAGGCTTACGAGCGAAAAGCCAAGGCGTGATGGAAGCTGTACTAGATGTGGGTCTGAATCCACCAGTCAAGGGATCTAGGGTATATGCAGCGTTAAAAGGTGCACTTGATGCAGGTCTTGATGTACCTCACAATCCTGATGTACTCCCTGATGAAACAAGAATTACTGGTGAACACATTGTTTCAGCCTACGAGCACTTCGGAGACAAATCATCAATGTTCCGTGAATTAGGAAAAAAGAAGACGAATATAACGACCATTCCCAAGAAGGTCGCGAGTGTCAAGAAAGCTCTCGAAGATATTCCAACTCAGCAATTGAAGAGAAAGAGAGCAAAAGCACCCGCAAAGAAAGCAGCAGCTGAGAAGCCAAAAGCAAAGAAGCCTAAGAAGGAGAAACCTACAGTCAAGCCTCCTCGAGCCATACCACGAAAGCCGAAGCCAAAGAAGCTTGTCGCTAGAGGAAAAGGCAAGAAAGGAAAGAAGGCCACTACATAGGGGATGATATGTGATGAGTAAACAGAGAAAAAGAAGACAACCACGTGCTGAAATTAATCCATTAGATGAATGGGTCCCCAAGACAAAACTTGGTAGGCTTGTGAAAGAAGGGCATATCAACTCCATAGAAGAGATCATGCGAAACAACTACCGGATTAGAGAGCCTGAGATTGTTGATGCATTGTTTCCAGATCTTCGACAAGAAGTGGTAGATGTGACTCTTGTACAAAGACAGTCAGACAGTGGTCAACAGAAGAGCTTTAGAGTCACAGTAATTGTTGGGACAGGTGAAGGAGTCCTTGGTATTGGTGTTGGCAAAGCACCAGAGTTTGTTCCAGCAGTACGAGCTGCTGAATCAAGAGCGAAATTGAATATCACAATGTTTCGAAGAGGGTGTGGCTCTTGGGAATGCAGATGCCAGGACCCGCATAGTATTCCGTTCCAAGTTAGCGGAGCTTCAGGTTCGGTATCAGTAACTCTCAGACCTGCACCAAAAGGTACTGGTCTTGTCACAGCAGACGTTGGAAAGATAGTCCTCAGAATAGCTGGACTTAATGATGTCTGGTCAATAACAAAGGGGAGGTCGAGAACTTCATCTAACTTTGCAAAAGCCTTTGTTGATGCTCTAATACAGACCTACCGAATGCTTCCTCCACAGGAGTGGGGTACAACAGGAGTGGCTGAAACATGAGTGAAACAGACAAGATTGTACTGGCAATTCGTGTAAGAGGAGGAGTCAGAGTAAGACCTGAGATTGAGGATACACTGGACAAACTTCTACTTGGACGGTTACATCAGGCAAGACTATTGAAGGTCTCTCCAAGTCTTCAAGGTATGATAACAAGAGCAAAGGATTTCATCATATGGGGCGAGCCCACTGGAGAGGTCGTTGAGAAACTTCTCTCAAAGAGAGGTAGGGTGCCTGGGAATGAGAGATTAACTGACAGTTATGTGAAAAAGAACTCGAAGTATAGTAGTGTCAAAGCTCTAGCCAAAGCAATTGCATCTGGTGAGGCAGATGTAAGGGACGTAGAGGGACTAAAGCCGGTATTCAGATTGACACCGCCCACAGGTGGATACAAAGGAAAGAAGAAACTTGGTGTTGGAATGGGTGGCATAACTGGATACCGCGGCGAAGACATTAACGGTCTTGCGCTACGTATGATATGAGGTGATACAAATGTCATGGGACGATAGAGATGATGAAACTCGAAGAAAACTCAGGCGTTGGTTAGGCGATTTTCTACCAGAGGAGTTGTTCCGTCAAATCGAAGAGATGATGGACCGAATGATGAATGACATGAATCAGGGAACATTGTTCGACAATGAGGCATTTGAAGAGATGCTCAGAAATCCTGAAGGGACCAATCCATTTGTGTTCGGATTCTCTATGAAAATTGGTCCTGACGGTAAGCCCGTTATTCAGCGCTTTGGGAATCCTCCAATGGAGGAAGGTGCAGAATCAGCTTCGAGTCTAGAGCCACTTGTCGATGTTGTTGAAGAGAACGACGAGATAATTGTTGTCGCTGAATTGCCTGGTGTAGAGAAAGATGAGATTAAAGTAAAAATCAAGGGAACCACCCTAACAATACATGCGGAAAATACTCAGAGACCATATCACAAGGTCATCGAGCTGCCCTCCAGAGTCAAAAAAGAAGAAGCAAAATCAGCAATTCGAAACGGTGTTTTAGAGGTGCGTCTCAAGAAGGAATAGAAGGAAGAGAAATAAGATGCAGAAGCGAAAGTCGAAGAGAATTAGCAAGATGAGGGGCGTCCGATCTGCTGGATATGGACGAACAAAAGGTCATAGAGCTGCAGGTCAACGTGGAGGCAAGGGTATGGCTGGTTCAGAGAAACATCATTACATCAAGGTCATGCAGGAGAATCCAAAGTACTTTGGAAAATGGGGTTTCAAACGCCCACAGAAACTTGTTGATAACCTTGTAGCAATTAATATTGGAGATATTGATGAAGCTGCAGACAGACTTGTTGAGCAGGGTGTCGCATCAGTGACTGGTAAGAAGTATAATATTGATGTTTCAAAACTTGGTATTGATAGAATCTTAGGCTCTGGAAGAGTGACAAGAAAACTGAATCTAGTTGGCGTGAAAGCAATCACTCCCAGGGCTCGAGAAAAAATCACGGGCGTTGGAGGTACCATTGATCTTCCAGCAGAATAATCTGTCTGGAAAGCTTTAAAGGGACACTCCAATTGGAGCCCAAAACACCTCTGCAGGAGACAAATGTGAATGCCTAGTAGGTTCCTCAAAGCATTATCCCCCCTCGTACGGATAATGCCCGAAGTCAAAGCGCCTGACAGAGACGTCTCGTTTCGCGAAAAATTTGTATGGACCGCAATTATCCTCATAATATTCCTGATCATGTCACACATGCCACTCTATGGTGTTGACAAGGGAGTGGGAACAGACTATCTCTGGGCGATGCGAGTTATTCTTGCTAGTACACGTGGTACCTTGATGGAGCTTGGAATCGGACCTATTGTCACTGCAGGACTGGTCATGCAACTGCTTTCAGGTTCAAAGATAATCAATGTAGATTTCGGAGACCCAGAAGACAGAGCACTGTTCACCGGAGGACAGAAGGCCATTGCTATGATCATGACTGCCTTCCAGGCGATTGCTTACATCATGGGACAAGCATATGGTGAGCTACAGCCCAACGAGGCAGTATTGGTCTTCTTGCAACTATTCATGGCAGGACTTATCGTGATTCTGATGGATGAGCTGGTACAGAAGGGGTGGGGCCTTGGTTCTGGTGTGTCGCTCTTCATCATGACCAACGTTGCAGGTCAAGTGCTATTTAACTCATTGAACTTTATTGATGCTGAAACTGCAGCACCACCTGGTTACCCCGAAACCTCAACGGGTCTACCAAAAGGAATCATCGCAGCTATATTCAGCAACCTTCTCAGGTCTGTTGGAATCGGTACAACAACGGGTCAGTCAGTAGAATGGGGCTGGTTCCTTGTTAGGAATGGGTATGATCCCAGCATACTTTCGCTGTCTGTCACATTCGTCATCTTCTTTGCAGTGATATGGATGGAGTCAGTTAGAGTGGAGATACCACTTCAGTATGCAAAATATCGAGGGATGAAAGCGAGATATCCAATCAAACTGCTCTATACCTCGAACATTCCTGTTATTCTGGCTCAGGCACTCTATGCTAACATCCTGTTCTTTGGTCAGATAATTGCTGGAGCGTTCAACCCTGAAGGGAATAATCCCTTCTTGAGCTGGATAGGCGTTTTTGAGAGAGAACCAGAAACCGGGCGAATGATCGCTACACAAGGATTAGCGAAATACATCACGCCACCTCAGGGGATATTCCGTCTTATAGAAGAAGGGATGGAGGGATGGTTGCACATTTTCATTTACGCAGCATTAATGATTCTGCTCTGCTGGGGTTTCAGTAAGATCTGGGTTGACATCTCTGGTATTGCTCCAAGGGATGTATCACGACAATTGCTCAACTCAGGGTACATCATTCCAGGATTTAGAACCAGCGAGAAAGTTCTTGAGAGACTACTTGAGCGCTATATCCCGATTGTAGCAGGGCTAGGGGGCTTACTCATAGGAATACTTGCTGTAGTTGCTGATATCATGGGAGCACTTGCAAGTGGCACCGGAATATTGCTTATGGTTTCAATCATCAAGCAGTACTATGAACAGATCGCAAAGGAACAACTTGCAGGTATAGGTGGCGAAGGAGTAGCAGGGCTCCTTGGCATAATTTAGATGGAAATAGAAGGGAGTCAGCAACTCCCTTCGTAATCTATTCCTCTCACCATATATTTCTAACATAATTTAAGATGGATAGTCATAGTTCTTTTAGAGAGAAGAAACCTGAGATTTGGCAAGGAGTGAACAAACATGGACAATTGGAGGAGCAAGCTCAAATATGACCCAATTCCATTGCTAGGGTCAGCATCAAACGAAGCCATAAGATTCCAAGTCTCTTGTGATCTCTTTGATGAAAATCTAGGTTCTGCAAAGCATCTATGGGAATTGAAGCAAGCAAAAAGAATACTCAGTAGCCAACAAGAAGATGGTTCATGGCGATATCCAAATCCAAAAGTGGACATAAGATCAATTAAAGGATACAATCAAGTGGAAACCTTCAGAAACCTAGCTATACTGATTGAGAAGTACCTTTTAGACAGAGAACATCCAGCTATCGAGCGTGCGGCAGAATTCATGTTTGGGTGCCAGACTGAAGAGGGAGATTTTCGGGGAATATACTGGAACCAGTACACACCCAACTATTCAGCTGCATTCATGGAGCTGCTTATCAAAGCTGGATATCAGAAGGATAGTCGTATAAGGCTGGGACTTGAGTGGTTGCTGTCAATTCGTCAGAATGATGGAGCATGGGCCATCCCATTCAGATCTTATAATCTTAGTATCAAAGAATGTTTGGTTCATCCAGAACCAGTTCCGCCAATCAAGAATAAGCCATATTCACACATGGTGACTGGCATTGTTCTTCGTGCCTTTGCGGCTCATCCTAAATACAAACAGCAGCCAGATGTGAAGAGAGCAGCTGAACTACTTGCTTCACGCATTTTCAAAGCGGATAGCTACTCAGATAGAAAAGCTCCAGAATATTGGACTCGATTCTCGTTCCCCTTCTGGTTTACAGACCTTCTTTCCGCTCTCGATACTCTATCAAAGTTGGGCATATCAATAGAGCATCCACAAATACGAGAAGGAGTGGACTGGTTCATTGAGAAGCAGAAGCCTCATGGTCTCTGGAACCTGAAACTTGTGCGAGGGGGAGGCGATAAGAGCCAGAATCTTTGGGTGAATCTAGTTGTTTGCAGGACATTGAAACGTTTACTTTCATAGAAGAACAAATGAACTCAGATGTACAGAAGGAATTATAACCGGTTCATCCAACCCAGCGCCTATCTTCAGACGACGGTGAATCAACCTTGACTGAGTCGCGGAATGTTGTAATTGTGACTGGAATCCCAGGAGTTGGAAAGACGACTGTCATCAACGCAGCAGTTGAACAGGTTAAAGAGAAACATGGCGAGGAAGTACTTGTTCTAAACTTGGGAACTGAAATGTTCGAGATCGCCACAAAGGCAGGACAAGTGAAGACCCGTGATGAGATGCGGAAACTGCCCACCTCAATTCAAAGAGAGAATCAAAGGAAAGCTGGAGTTGCTATTGCCAAGAAAGCAAAAACAGCCAGAGTCATTGTAGATACTCATACTCTCATTCAAACTAACAATGGGTTCTTGATAGGTCTTCCAGAGTGGGTTGTATCTGCTATCAAACCAAAGACTGTAGTTCTAGTTGAAGCAGACTCAGAAAAGATTGCTAGCCGCAGGGCTGGAGATGAAACTAGAACGCGAGATGCTCAAGCTGTTACCGATATTCAGATTCATCAAGAGATGTGCCGAGCTGCAGCAGTAGCAGTTGGCACGATTACAGGGGCAACCGTCAGAATAATCAAGAACCGTGAAGGTCTTGTAGAAGAGGCAGCTTCAGAACTTGCAGACACATTAATGGAGTAGAAAGATATGCAGGACATTATTGGAGATTTCATGGCTTGGTTCGCTTCAACATTTGCAGGTTTTCACGATCCCCCAATGGCGGGAATATTTATCCTATTCATTTCGCTTTCAATTTCTACTCTTAGTAATTTAGCTATGAAACGTTTCACAGATATGCGAAGGCTCAATCGATACCAGTTAGAGATTAAGCAGTTCCGTGAAATGGAACAAAAAGCGAACAAGACGCAAAATGAAAAACTGTTGAAGAAAGTAAAGAGAAGGAAAGCCTACATTGATAGAATTCAACGAGAACAGATGAGCTCGAGATGCAAACCTTCATTGATCTTCTTTATTCCGTTCATTCTTCTATTCACAATTCTTAGAGGGTTCTATAGCACTGGTGGGATAGATGATATTGTGGTTGTCCTTCCCTTTAATATCCAAAAAGTTCTACCTTTCCTTGTAGGATTGGTTGGACAGCCAACTGCAGCTGGTTTTGGTCTAAGCTTCTATGGCTTCTATTTCCTTGTTGGATTGGGATTATCCAGTATTCTTCAACGAATCATGGGTACACAAGTTCTCACTACATAGGGACACTTGAGAAAGGATAGAGCGCTCTTTCAAGCAACTAGAGAGCAGAAAATTTTCAAAACAAGTAACCAAGATTAGCAGGATTTAGTTCTGATGGTATATTATGGATGTTGCTAACCTTCATCTGAAGAATGATGATTCTCGATTTCTTGCTGAGTCCTTTGGAAGAGTTTGCTAGACTGATTGCTGGCTATTTTCGAGAGATTTGGGATTTTCTGATATTCATAGGAACTGCTTCGTCATTTCTTGTTGTTCTTATTGGAGCAATAATGCTGTTTGTAGGAGTCAGGGTTGGAAAGACAACAGGTCGTGGTCTGATTCTGGGAGGAATCATCCTTGCTATCATTATTGCATATTTCACCCAATTTCCACCAGATTTTATATCAGACTAATCCAGAAACTCTAGCAATACCGCTTTGCTTAAAAGGACAGATAAGGGCGGTCTCAGAAGAGATAGAAGGGTGTAACAATATGGCACGACCCGGTGAACTTACAAGAGGAAAATCAAACCGCATGATCAAAACACCAGGCGGAAGAAGATTTGTTCATAGAAAGAAGTTCTATAGAGCAAAAGGAACCTGCGCTCTCACGGGCTCACAGCTGCAGGTACCAAAATCAGGAAGGCATGACAATTTAAGAGGGTCAAGCCACTCAGCAAAACGTGCAAATCGACCTTATGGCGGAGTTATCTCCTCCAAGGCATTGCGTCGTGGTATCATTAAAGCAGCTCGAGAGTAGCGCAATGAAACGCGTAATCACAATAGGCGGACTCCACGGTACAGGCAAGAGCTCTGTAGCTGATGCTATTGCCAAGAGGTTTAATTTACGGAGGATGTCAGCTGGGGTAATATTTCGGCAGTTGGCAGAGGAGAGAGGACTCACACTGGAAGAATTCAGTAGAGTTGCAGAGGGCAATGAAGATATTGACAGATTGATTGACGATAAGCTGAGGAAAGAGGCCAGCAAAGGAAATGCGGTCATTGATGGTCAATTGGCTGCATGGATGGCAGAAGATAACGCAGACCTGAAAATTCTACTAATAGCGTCAGTTGAAAATAGGATTCGAAGAATCTCAGAGAGAGATGGTACGGAGTTTGAGTATGCTCGTCGAGAAACAATAACTCGTGAAGGTAGCGAGAAAGCAAGATATCTCGAATACTATGGAGTGGATGTGTCTGACCACGCGATATATGATCTTATCATAAATACCGACAAGTATGACCTTGAAGATGTGATTAAGATAGTTTCCACTGCAATTGAGGAGTACTTTGGTAAGTCAGACAATTGACGTGATAATAGTATCAAGCGTAAGGCTCTTATTGACATACGGGGGTCATCGTCACATTCTCCCAGTCCATAGGAATGATGCAACGAGGTGACTCAAATGTGGACCAAGGACAAGGCGAGGTGTGATAATCATGGGTCTCTACGAAACAGGAAGAGTATGTGTAAAGACTATGGGCCGTGAGGCTGGAAGTCTGTGTGTTATAGTTGATATTAAAGATGACAGCTATGTAGTTGTTACTGGTCCCAAAAACCTGAGTGGTGTGAGACGACGTAACTGCAATACTAGACATCTTGAGCCTCTGGAAACTATTCTTCAACTATCTCCGGATGCTGATGATAAAGCTGTCGAGAAAGCAATCGAAGATGCAGGACTAATTGAAAAGTTCAGAACGAAAGTGAGATTTGAGATTTGAATCTAGAAGTCCAACTAGGAGAGTTAGTCAGATGTCGGGCATGTTGCCTGCAGATTTGCCTCGTGAACTAATACTGAAGGCATCTGACAGTACCAATCCTGAATACGGATTTCAATCGCTGGATAATCTTCCAATTGAATATCTTCTAGAGAATGCTGTAATCGCATTGGATAAACCCTCAGGCCCCACAAGTCATGAAGTTGCTACTTGGGTTAGGAAGATACTGCAGGTTGAGCGTGTTGGACATGGAGGCACCCTAGATCCTGCTGTCACTGGAATTTTGCCAACTGGAATTGGAAATGCGACAAAGGCGATGCAGGCATTAATACCTGCAGGGAAAGAGTATGTTTGTGTCTTAGAATTGCACAACAAAGCATCTGAGAGTGATATAAGAAGAGTCGTAGACGAGTTCGTGGGGAAGCTATACCAAAAGCCACCCTTAAGGTCATCTGTGAAAAGAGTGCTTCGAGTCCGGGAAATCTACTACAATAAGATTCTAGAAATCAAAGGACGATTAGTTTTGTTCAGGGTTGGTTGTCAAGCAGGCACATACATTAGAAAACTATGTTTTGATATAGGTGAGGCGTTGGGTGTAGGGGGCCATATGCGAGAACTACGGAGAACTCGTGTAGGGCCTTTCAAAGAAGATGAACATCTGTGCACTTTGTATGACCTGAAAGATGCGTTTATGTTCTGGAAGGAAGAGGGGGATGAAGCAGAGCTCAGGAAATATCTTCTTCCAATTGAGTTTGGTCTTGGACATCTTCCTATCATCAACGTTCGCGATTCAGCAGTGGATGCTATCTGTCACGGAGCAAACCTTGCTGCAAGTGGTATAGTAAGTCTAAGCAGTGGGATGAAGAAAGATGACTTAGTCGTCTTGAAGTCGCTGAAAGGTGAAGTAATTGCTGTGGCAAAATGCGCTGACACAAGTGATAGGATAGCGAAGGCAAAGTCGGGAATTATGGCAATCACTGAACGGGTGTTGATGGAACGAGGACGGTATCCTTCAATGTGGAAAAAGAAACCTCAGAATTGAGTTTAACCAAATTTTTATCCACAAAAGTTCAGTAAAGTTTGGCTCTGGAGCAGAAGTGCGACTGACGGTACTCCCTCTTCGGAGTGAGAGCTGAGGAAACTCCCGACTCTCTGTCGATGCCGGTCCTGGATCACCAGGGAGGTGAGAACCTCGCTCTGGGAACAGAAACGACACCCCCGGATTGGATA
>JAEORI010000331.1 GCA_016840965.1 Candidatus Thorarchaeota archaeon
CTCTCCCGTAAGAATGTTATAGTAAGAAATCTGAGTGTTGTAGAAACTCTGGGTCTTGTCAATGTGATATGCTCGGATAAAACAGGTACTCTGACAAGAAATCAGATGATGGCTAGAAGAATCTTCACACCAAATCATTACTACGAAGTAAGTGGTGTTGGTTTTGATGTAGATAGTGGGAATATTTTCCTTGAAGGTTGCGGTCCAGAGGACTGTCTCCGTTCAGATCATTTACATGAAGATATTGATGCGGAGATGAAAGTACCCATCAATAGAGAGAATCTCAGAGAATTTCCGGATCTAGAAATGTTGCTGTCGTATCTAGCCCTATGCAATGATTCAGACCTCTATACAGAATGCTTGGGAGAGAAGGACTCGATAAGGAAATGCACAGGAGAGGACCGAATCTGGAGGATTCGAGGCTCACCTACTGAAGCAGCTATGATAGTTGCGATCGAAAAAGCAGGGCTTCACAAGTATGTCCTTGATGAATCTTGGCCTAGAATTTCAGAAATCCCATTCACTAGTGATAGGAAATTCATGGCAACTCTCCATAAACCAAGTCTATCAGTTCAGGAAGACCATCCAATGCTGGCAAATCAAGATTCGAATCTACTAATTGCCAAAGGGGCTCCAGAAAAAATAGAAGCATTTCTCAAAAAGCCATCAGGTGCTGAAGGAATTGTTAGCGACTTTGCATCTCAAGGGTTGAGAGTGCTAGCTTGCGCAATAAGACACCTCCCAAAGGATCATCTTCAGGTTACTGAGGAAGACCTAACAGATATGGAATTCATGGGACTCTGTGGAATTAATGACCCTCCTCGAGAAGGCGTTAGAGAGTATATCAAAAAAGCAGAGAGAGCAGGCATCGATGTGATAATGGTAACAGGAGACAATGAGTTCACAGCAAAAGCTATTGGTAAAGAAGTTGGTATATTCAGACAAGAAAGGGATGATCAAAGTCTCCTAGGGGATACCATTGATGCAATGGATGATGAAGAACTTCAGCAAGCACTTGATGAGCGCGCAAATATACTTGCAAGAACTAGCCCAATTCATAAACTCAGGATTGTCAAAGCACTTCAAAGTTCAGGAAAAATGGTAGCTATGACTGGAGATGGTGTAAATGATTCACCTGCTCTTCGTCAAGCGAATGTAGGTATTGCCATGGGTATAACAGGAACCGACATTGCCAAAGAAGCGGCAGATATTGTACTTCAAGATGAACGATTCGAATCTGTTGTGGATGGTGTTGATGAAGGCCGCCATATACTTAATACATTTAGAAGAGTCGTGCTATTTCTAACATCGACAAACTTCGCCGAGAGTTTTGTTATTCTAGCTACATTATTGCTATTTGTTAATCCTGTACTCCTCCTACCTCTACAAATCCTTTGGGTCAACTTAGTCACTGACGGTATGCTAGACATCGCATTATCACTTGAACCAAAAGAGAAGGGGCTATTGGATCAACCACCTTCTTCAGTGGCTGAAAGAGTTTTGTCCCGGCAGACTATCTTAAGAGCGCTATTCTATGGAACTGTTATGGCAGCAATTGTTATGACAATTTATTTTCTATATCTCGGTCAGGGTACAAAACTAAGAACAATGCTATTTGTGAGCCTGATTGTGACTCAATGGTTTAGCGTTCAAAATTGCAGGTCACCAGAGAAATCTGCTTTCACGCTTGGTATATTCAAAAACAAGGTGATTTGGGTGGTGTATTGTATTGATGTTTTTCTTGTTGCAATCTTATTCGTAGTACCTCCTTTAACTGCACTCTTTGAACTGGTTCCACTAGCTCCATTGGAATGGATTCTAGTTGTTGGATTAGGATTGCTTGTTTTTATTATAGAGGAGGTCAGAAAGAGAGTAGTAATAAGATTGCAGAAATAATCTTGTGTACTAATTCTTAATTTGACTCCACGGAACCACTTTGTTGATCAGAAGATATTGCGTCGCGTCTAGACTTCAGTCGTCGCTTCCTAACATCGGTCCTGCCTACAATCAATCGCACTAATCCATTCGCAAGTAGTGATATGACTAAAAGAATTAGCATCGTTGGAAAAGTGATGCCTGGGAAAATGAAGACAAAAGCAGCTAGATTAAGGGTTAATATCCCAGCAAGCACTTGCAGCATTTGGATCCAGAGTGGTAATTCACCAAGAACTACACCTAGTACTATTCGTGAGAGTCCAACAAGAAGCATTGCAATGGCTGGATAGATGATCAGAAGATTAGGTGGTAATGAAATAAACAAGAAATCAATGACTGCGACAGCTATGGCAGCAACACCAGTGAGGAACATGAATATCCGAACATACGTGTGGCTGTGCATAATATAGATAGCCCAGACAATCCATGCGATACCCATAGCCACTAAACCAAGTGACAAAATCTCAAGGGCGTAAGCAAAACTAAAGGCAAGTTCGAGTACTGCAACTAAAGCTACCACTATGACTGCAAGACCAATTACATCATCTAATAGATGAATCCAAGATGGATCGCTCTCCTCACTCATGTGCTCTAGGATAAAATATAGAAAATTATCTCTTTCGGTCTATCCACATGAAAAGTATAGTCTATAGCTGGATTTTCTTGTAGGCATCAGGAATCCTAATACCTGTTTTACCAGAGAAGACATCTCTCAGAAGCTCAACATGCTCGTCCAAATCTTTGAGCAGCTTGTCTCTAGCATGCTGCTCAATGTTGGGTTCTATACCCCAAATAGTCAGGTAATTACTTACAACACCGATTTCGATAGCACCTTCCTCGAAATCACGGAAGATTGTGAGTTTAACAAGAAACTCCGACTCGTACATGTTCAGAATGTCACGAACGCTTAGCATTATCAAATCGAGGAACCCGATTAGGTCTTCAAGATCAGGAGAATCCTGAAGATTCCCACGCATCGTTTCTGTTAAAGTCTGGATCTTTGTAGATGTATGACGGAGATTCTCAAACATATGCATTAACTTGGTGAACTCTCTTATTGACGTTTCAAGAGCAGGGACAAGCTTGTCATAGAGAGTGACCAGGAGAATCCCTTTGGCATTCTCACGGATGTCAGAAAAAGATTCGAGCTTACCTAGTGGTCCATCCAAATGCTCGATCTGCATGATTGTGTTAGTGACTGCTTGAATGGCTTTCACAGACTTCCGTTGAATGTTCGCCCACTTCTCCACAAAAGTATCGAGCCCCTCGCGGAGGTCGTCAAGCGTATCCAAGTAATGCGCCATTATGTTCCAACAGTTTCTTCTTTTTATGCCATAAAAACAATTCTGCGGGGGCACAAATCCGAATAATGTTCGAAATCGAACATTTTCCAAAATTACAAAAAGTTTCAAATCAACTTGAGCAAGTCTGATCTAGTAATTATTCCTTGGAGCCGGCCTTGGTTGAGAACAAGTATCGCTTGAAAGTTTTCGAAAAGAGGAATAATCGTATCTATTGATGTAGCACCCTCAACCATCATTGTATTTCCCGGACTCATAATTGATTGAACAGATATCTCTTGAAGATTATGTTGGAGGTTCCTAATAACGTCCCATTCATTGACAATTCCGACAACTTGAGTACCTCGAAGAACAGGAAGTTGCGAATAGCTTCTTTCTTGCATTAGAGAAACAGCTGTTGAAACAGAATCGCGTGCATCAACAGTGATTGGATTTGGTGTCATTAGTTCGGTGCATATTGTACTCCTTCTTCGATTTAGAACTTCAATTATTTTGTTTACTACTGATAGCTTTGGATCAAGAGACCCGCTCTCAAGCCGAGCAATATATGCTTGTGAAACTCCAACCTCAATTGATAGCTCTGTTTGGGTGATTCCAGCATCTCGTCTAAGTTTCCTGAGGCTTTTGATATCCATGGTGTCTTCCACTTCAACAGATTACTACCTCTAGTTATAATAATATGGATTATATAACTAGTGGTAATTACAAATCAAAAGCTATAAATGGACATAGCACCGCGCCCGTTGGAAAATAAGGATTGATTATTATGAATTTGAAAGTCACACCTGGAGCTGGACCTTCTGTTGACAAGCTTCCTGTGGAGATTGTTGAAAGGAAGGGGAAAGGCCATCCCGATACCCTCTGTGATAAAGCGGCAGAGGAGCTTTCGGTTCGCCTTAGCGAATATTACATGGAGGTTTTTGATCAAGTCCAACATCACAATGTCGACAAGGTTCTGCTTGTGGGTGGACAGTCCAATGCTAAATTTGGAGGCGGGGATGTTATTGAACCGATATATATTCTAATGAGCGGTCGTGCTGTTGATGTTGTCGACAAAGATTACGAGCGACAAGTACCGGTTGGTAAGTTTGCAGTACAACACACAAGAGAGTGGTTGAGTAAAGATCTTCCACACCTTGATGTGAACTCTGATGTTATTATTGATTACAAAATTAGAGCTGGAAGTACAGATCTTGTTGGAAACTTCGATCTTGATAGAGGCGTGCCACGCGCTAATGACACTAGTTTTGGTGTTGGGTATGCACCTCTCTCTCCTACGGAATTGATAACACTTGAATCTGAACAGCTATTGAACAGTGAGAAGGTAAAGAAACAGTGGCCTCAAATTGGAGAAGACATCAAGATCATGGGAACTCGAATAGATGACAAGATCCACATGCAGGTTGCTGCAGCCATTATATCGAGCGAAACCAAAGACGCTGATGAATATGCGAATGTCATAGATGGAATCACAGATCTTGTGAAAGACCTCGCAGTTAAAATCACAGATTTGGAAACAGAAGTCAGTGTGAACACAGCAGACAGTCCTGAAGATGGACTCTTCTACTTGACTGTCACTGGAACCTCTGCTGAACATGGAGATGATGGTCAAGTTGGTAGAGGTAACCGTGCAAATGGTCTAATTACTCCGTATCGACCAATGACACTTGAAGCAGCAGCTGGTAAGAATCCAGTTTCACATGTAGGAAAGACATACAATGTTGCTGCGAGAGAGATTACGCAGCGAGTCTACCAGGAACACCCCGACTTATCACAAGTCTACTGTTATCTTGTTAGTCAAATTGGAGCACCCATCACTGAACCGAAGGCAATCAATGTTGAACTCTTCGGAGATTGTGACGTTGATGCAGTAAAAGATTCAGCAGAGTCAATCACAGAGGAAGTCATTGGTAAACTTCCCAGAGTTTGGGAAGGTTTTGTCAAGCGACAATACCAACTGTGGTAGAAAACACTTCTCAATAAAATCTAGTAGGGCAGTAATCGCTGCCCTACAATGCTATTTCTTTTAATTATTATCAAGCCCAAGAGATTTCATGAAGGCGTCAATAGTCATATCACGACCAAGAAAGCTCTTCACCATCTCATCAGGATCAAGACTTCCACCAGGAGCCAGAATCTTTTGGCGGTATTCAGTTCCAGTCTTTGAGTCCATGTAACCATTTTCTTCAAACTTGGTGAAGATGTCCTCTGCATAGACTTGAGACCATGTATAACTATAATATCCCGCTGTATAATTGATATTCATGAGATGTCCAAAACCAGCTTCAAATCTGGTATCTTCAGGTAAGTCATAGCCAGTAATCTCAGTGAACATTTTCTTGAATGTAGCATTTGGATCTTCAACTTGCTCAGAGTGATAAACCAAGTCTATCAATGAATAAGCGACCTGCCGAAGCTGAAGTGTTCCGATGTTCAGGAGTTTGACACTAATCATTCGCTTAAGCAAGTCAGAAGGTAGTTTCTTTTTGGGATCTTTGTAATGACCAGAAAGTAGTGAGAGAACCTCTTCCTTCCAAGCCCAGTTTTGAAACATCATCGATGGCGTTTCTACAAAATCGGGAAGTAGTCCATTTAATCCAAACCTTGCATACCTTGCCTGATTGCTAATGACATGCATTAAATGTCCAAATTCGTGGAAGAAGGTTTCAACTTCCTGATGATTGAGCAAGGATGGTTTGTCTTTTGTTGGTTTTTCATAGTTGGAGACCATTGCACAGACTGGAAGAAATGCCTTTCCACCCTTGACACGACGATCCATGAAATCAAATACTGCATAATGTTTGAACTTCCCATCTCGAGGATAAAGATCTAGGTAAAAAACTCCTAATGTTTTTCCATTCGTCTTATCTTTCACTTCATATTGTTTGACATCTTCGTGCCAGATGTTTGGAGGATTCGATTCCTTGAATTCGAGATTAAGTACGGTCTGAAAGATATCAAGAACACCTTTGATGACTGAAGACATTGGAAAATACTGCTTGATCTCATTCTGGTCCACAGCGTATTTGTCTCTCATGATCTTCTCATGATAATAGAATAAATCCCAGATTTCAATTCGGATATCATCAAATGGTAGGTTTTCTTCCTCTGCTTTAAGTTCACGAAGAACTAAAGTTTCTCTATCACTAAGTGGAAACAACTTCTCTCTTAGTTCATTCATGAAATCGAAGACTCTCTTCGGAGTCTTAGCCATCTTTCTACTTATCACATATTCAGCAAAATTGGAGAAACCAAGTAGCTTTGCTTGTCGATCCCTAAGTGCAAGAGCATCAGATAGACGTTCAGTGTTTTCCTTCCCACCGATTCGATAAAATTCCTTACTAATCTTCTTTCGAGTTTCGGGATTCTTAGCATAGGTTCTGATTGGAATGAAGACTGGATAGTCAAGTGGGCAAAGATATTTGTCACCCTCTTTTTCAAGATTTTCATAGACTGGTGGAGGAACTCCTTCAAGCTCTTCCTTTGTAAAAGGAACTGTAGTGGTAGTTTCATTGATGGTACGCTGAAATTCCGTTTCAAGAACGGATATGTTGTTGGCAATTTCGAGGAATTCCTTCCTTTTCTCATCATCAAGAGCGGCACCACGATGCCTAAATTCCTTGAGAGTTTTATCCAAGAGTGTTTTCTCCTCAGGCTCAAGAGAATCAATCTCAGGTTCCAATTGCACGAGGACATCATAGAGGTCCTTTCTCCCCCATATTTCGTTCAGAAATTTACGAACGTCTTTCTCTATCTCCTCTCCAACATCTCGTTGAGCTTTATCAGGTGAGATATTTTTGATAAAGATAAAGTAGCCTAGATGGTCTCCGAATGAACCTAAGACCTCTTCAAAATCTAGGAGAGTTTGTAAACGCACCTTGTCTGAGGGGGTCATCGCAATTTCATCGAGCTTTTGTTTTGCTTTGGCCAATTCTTCATCTGTAGCCGACCGCATTTTAGTAGGATCAATCTTCCAGTCAGCCTTACGGATTACTCCCTGCATTGTCATAATCCTCGAGCATACTCTATTCATATTTAAGGAAAGAGATGTCGGCGATTACAAACAGTAAAATCTAAGAGTGGACATAGCTGTAACATGTTTTAAAAGGACTCAAGTATAGTCCCTTTCAGGTCAACCCCATTAGTCATGCCTAGGGGTTGTGAACATTCAGGAGAATCATTAGCATGGGTAAAATAACTGACCCAATTGCCAAAC
>JAEORI010000048.1 GCA_016840965.1 Candidatus Thorarchaeota archaeon
CCGATGGATTGCCATTGTATCCAAAGAGTGCTTTTGCCATTCCGCCTATCAAACCATTCTCATGAAAGAGTGGGTATCCACCATCAGGAAGAAGTGGAGGATTGATGTTCCATACCTCAAGGGGTCCGATAAGGAGTATGCCAGCCTCCTGTAATTCATGAATGCCATATGCAATCATCCCTGCAGCAAATAGGATTAGAAAGATGGATGTCCATTTGAAGAGTACCTTCATACTGATTCTAAGAGAACCCTTGTAGAGACCTATGCCTAGGATTATTGCAAGTGATAATCCAAGGGCGATTCCAATGTAGCTCTGAATGCCTTCTTGGATGACCAGTGCCATGCTAAACAGTGAAAGTTCTACTCCTTCTCTCATGACCAGAGAGAAACTGAGAAGCGCTAGACCAATTCCGCTCTGTTTAACAACAGACATTTCCATTGACTCTTCAATTTCCTGTGTGACCCTAGCGCCCGCGTTCCACATCCACACAATCATTGTAGTCAGTAGAACAGCTGCAAGTAGAACTATAGAACCCTCGAAGACATTCAATAGTGGTCCTTCAAAGATACCCCAGAGAAGTCCAACAACAATAGCTACGCCAAAACTAGAAATTATAGCGACTATTGTCCCTGAAATCACGTATTTTCTAAGATCTGTTTGGTTAGTCTTCCTCAGATAAGAGAGCATGATTGCGATAATCAGAGCTGCTTCTATGCCTTCCCTTAGTGATATGATAGTCGGAGAAATGATCATATTTGGTCAAGAGGATTTTATTAACAATTGTTAATAATATTACTATACGACCACATTGGTTTGTTACATCACTTATCTTTGTAATCAAGTTGTTTGGTCTTCAGAGTGGAAAAATAAAATTCTCACAAAGCGGATTCTTATTCAGTTAGCAGATTTTCGGGCATGTTCTCAAATAATTCATTACCAGTTTATTCATATCACTCAGTAATAGACTAGGAGAATAGGAGTTACAACATGAGTACTGAATGGGGTCTGCTTCCACTCGGAATTGAAGAGTCAGATCTAGTCATGCTGCTCTTTGCTTTGTTTATCCTATCTATTCTTGTGATTGCTATGTTCATTGTTTTTCCATGGTACTTTGCTGTTCTTGGTACAATTTTCATTATTTTGGGCATTCTTTATGGCGTTAAGGAATTAAAAAAACAACAAGACTCTAACGAATAAAAAAAAAGAAAGTTGTGAGGGAATTGCACCCTCACTAGTTCATAGTCTATTGAGATTCAGAAGATTCTCTATAACCATCGTGGTAGGTTGTGCCAGCTTCGACTGTATCCTGATCTCCAAGGAACCTCTTCCAGAGAGGTCTCCTAAATCGACGTCTCTCGCCCCAGTTTCCTTGCCACCAGATTCCTCTTCCAGCACGAACGTGCATGGTAATCTTCATGGTGGAAACGATGATTCTCCAAATCGATATGGCGACTGTCACAAACATGACGAATGCCCATATCCAGTCAAAGGGTACGAATGGAATATCATAGCCCTGGAAGAAGGCAACCAGATTGAAAGTCGTCCACGATCCGTTGTTGTATACATAGACGTACTGAAGTGGCCAGCCTACTCTGATGAGGACTGTTGCTATGGCAATCCATGCTGCGCTGAGAGTGCCTTCAACAGCCAGATTGAAGTTGTTCTCGCCACCGATGTAGAAGAGTGCTCCTCTAATAGCTCCAAGGAGTAGAAACACAACCACATAGAGTGCGACTGCCCTGAAAGCTTCGGTGTAGAGGGGGACAATAACCGGTAGTATCAAGACAACTGCCCAAATGATACCAAAGATTAAATCGCCAGCAGCATCCCAGCGACCCTTTGGTTTGAAGCCTTCAACACCAATCCCGAATAGACTTTCTAGTGTAGTCTTTTCAGTTAAGGGCTTATTACGGTCTAATAGAGATATTACTCCAATGATGACCACTATGATGCCAACGTTGAGGATTATCATTATTGGAATACTAAATGGCCAATTCTGGATACCAACTCCAAACACCTCAGTGAATGATGCTCCAATCAAGTAGACCCCGACAATGAATGCAAGTGCTACTCCAACTAACACGATTATCATTCGGCTCATTGGGGCAACATACTCAGCTGGGACAGGCCCAACCTTCTTCCCTGAGCCAGCATATTCGTGAGCAACATTCTTGGGATCTCCCATTCTTTCAATAGCCATCATTGCGGAGCCTGCAGTCATTCTGCCTTCGCCAATTCGCTCAGCCTCCTCAATCAAGTGAGTCCTGAGTTCAACGATGGCATCCTCGCTGTCTAGGGGAAGATATACTCTAACACGTTCAAGATATTGATCGATAAGTTCCAATGGATCACTACTACTCATTATTATTTGACCTCCGTTAGGACTTCGCGCATCTCACGCGAGAGAATGGACCAGGTTTGCGTCATTGCTCCCATAGCCATCAGACCCTCATCTGTTACTGTGTAGTACTTCTTGGGTTTGGTTGGGTCTTCATAGTCCCATTCGGATCTAAGGAGCTCGCGCTTCTCTAGTCGCCTCAGCAAAGGATAGACTGTGCCCTGTTCAAGAGCCAAGAAAGACATTTTCTCATCGAGCAGCTTAACTGCCTCATATCCGTAGGCTTTCTTCTTACTAAGAAGAGCAAGTATAGCTAGCGTCACCGCGCCTCGCTTTACTTCTTTAGACCAGCGGTCCAATTCTTCCTGCGTCTTTTTTGACATTGACACTTAGTTTACCTCTTTGTTATTATTGTTCTCATGTGCATTGTGTGTAACAATGTACTGTGCAACACATAGTGCTATGCATAATTTGTATATAAATGTTATCAACTAGGCTATATTATCACGCACATGTATATCTGAATAAGTGGCTTGTTAGAATCAGAGGCCTGAACATTGACTGTGACTATTAGGGTCAAACGACTCTCTCCTCATGCAAAGATACCAAAGGCTGCAAGAAAGGGAGATGTAGCTTTCGATCTCTATTCTACAATAGACTATGAACTCAGACCAGGAGAACGATTTGCAGTACCAACAGGGATTGCGGTCGAGATACCGCTCGGATATGAGGGGCAAGTACGACCCAGGAGCGGGCTTGCTTTGAAAGAGGGCATCACGGTTCTCAATACCCCAGGGACAATAGACAGTGGGTACCGTGGTGAGGTGAAGACCATCATGATTAATCTCAATGGGGAGTCATTTAAGATTACAAAGGGGATGCGCATCAGTCAGCTAGCCATTCGCCCGGTCCCTGATGTAGAGTTCATCGAGGTGGATGAGCTTTCGGATACTGAGAGAGGAGAAGGGGGTTTCGGGAGTACTGGTAAGTAGAATCAATGCTTGATCGAAACTGGTTCTGGTTTATTCCATGAACAAGCTTATCTTGTTAGGAAATAAGTAAGCGTCCTGTATCACAAGGGAGTTTGTCTTACAGTCGATTCTAACAATGCGGATTCTGAGAGTCGAGAAATTATAGAAGCATTTGGGGTCAAAAACCAGTGTCAGTAAGGTCGAATTATCCAGAGTTCAGTCTGGATGATGTATATACTGGAGAACCCAAGGAGAAGACTTCTGGTTGGAAATTATGCGCTGGGGTAATGGTAGTTACTATTGTTCTCATTGTCATCTTTGTATCGCTTCCAGAAGACATGCAATCAATTGTAGGATTAGGCGTCCAAATTGTATATGGCTCTGTTACAGTATTCATATTATTGTACGTGTTCTACTCAGCTAGTCGCAAGAAGTCAGTGATTGCTGAATCATGAGGGAGAATGGAAATATCGATTCATTGGTCTTTTTGGAAGCAATGGAAGATAATCCCACCTTTTAATTGGTTTTACGAGAACATACCTACAATGTCACTCAACAATGTTTCTCGTGAACGTGGTTATGTTGATTATAATACTACATTCATCGGGATTGCTGCATGTGTGATAGTGTTTATTGTAATATTTGTGATTCTTAATCTGAGGTTTCTTTCGTATATTAATGGTCCAGCGGAGTATACACCAGTTACTGAGATTGAATTTCGCTTTGTAGAAGCGTCAGTGTTTCTGGTCCCTTTGGTAATCCTAGTTGTGATAATTGGATGGTTTTATTCTCGTCGAAACCGTTCGACACTTGAGGGTGTATAGACTCGGTCGCAACGTTTTTAATCGACAGCTGGGGACAAAGACCTCACTGGGCCGGTGGTCTAGCCCGGCTATGATACCGCATTGACAGTGCGGTGGTCACGTGTTCAAATCACGTCCGGCCCACCACTTCTTCTATTTCTATTTCGTGAGCTGAATGAAATTTAGAGTAGCTAATACGTAATATGGACCGCAAATTCCTGTGATAGTGAAAACCTAAAAGAAAGAGTGTGCAGTCAGAATCAGTTGTTTGGAGGTGAAGTCATGGGGAAAGATGATAGTCCTGAAGACGCAATAGGGTGGGCTAAGACTGGATTTGAACAAATAAAGTTAGGAATGTATGTGGAGGCAGAAAGCGCATTTAGGAAAGCTATCGAGCTCAATCCAAAAGATGCCTCATCGTGGAGAAACCTCGGAAGCGTGTTGAGTGCCCTAAAAAGGCCTAAAGAGGCGGAGGATGCAATCAGAAAATCCTTGGAACTTGATTCGAAAGACGCATCAGCATGGATGAACCTCGGAGGCAGTCTGATGCTACAAGCGAGGTTTGAAGACGCAGAAAAAGCACTTAGAAGAGCGACTGAACTTGATTCAAAAGACGCTTCTACATGGACTAACTTAGGGGCTGCATTGGACCAACAGAATAAGGTCAAGGAAGCAGAACAAGCCTATAGAAATGCCATCAAACTTGACAACAAGATAGCCACTGCATGGTTGAATCTTGGAATCATTTTGAGCAAGCAAGGCAAGGATGATGAAAAGGAGAGAGCATACAAGAAGGCAACTGAACTTGACCCGAAATATGCCAAAGCATGGCGCTATCTTGGAGATGCATTTTGGAAGAGAGAGAAGTATTCAGATGCAGAAAAGGCGTATCGGAAAGCTGTTGACCTAGATCCTTCAATCCCTGAGCAATGGTATGCCTTGGGTACTGTTCTCCAAAAGCTGGACAGGCAAGAGGAAAGGATACGCGCACTCAGAAGGGCGACTGAGCTTAATCCAAAATATATTGATGCATGGTATGATTTAGGTGTTGCAATGGGCCAGTTAGGAAGACCTCAGGATGCAGAAGGTCCATTTAGGAAGGCATCTGAGCTGGATCCGAAGGATGCAATGATATGGTTCTATCTTGGCTCATCACAACTTCAGCAAGGCAAATTTGTTGAAGGTGCGAATGCATTAGCGAAGGCTATTGAGATCGATCCCAATCAAGCACCATTCTGGAATAACCTAGCGGTAGCACTCCATCAATTAGGAAGAGAGAGTGATGCTGAAGTGGCATATTTTAGGGCTAAAGAACTGAGGCGCCAATAACAGGAAGAAGTGGTGATTTCACATTACAATCTAATGTGTCAAATTTCTCCTTAGCACACGACCACTGAGGACACCAGTGTGATTTCCTTTTTCCACGACAACCTGACCATTCACAAGGACATACTCGATACCTTCTGGATACCTGTGAGGGTAGTTGGATAGCGGAAACGTGTATGGGAACCGACAGGTGGCTTGATCCTTGATGTTATCAAAATCGAAAACTACAATGTCCGCCCACATGTTCTCCTTTATCTGCCCTCTGTCACGCAAACCCAGTTTCTGCGCTGGAAAGGAGGTCATCTTGCGAATCGCCTCTTGAAGCGTTATGACTCCCTCTTCTCGGACATATCTCTGGATGATGTATGGATACTCTCCATAGGAACAAGGCCAGTAACCCTGTATCTTGCCTAGTACACCATATGGAGCTACTGCATTACCATCACTGCATATCATCATCAACGGATGCTGTAATAATGCCTTGATGTCTTCTTCGTCAATATAATTGAAGAGTGCACTCGCATTGCCATCCTCTTCAACAAGTATGTCAAGGTAAGCATCAATGGGGGATTGCCCTCTGAGTGTTGCAATCTCCTCAAAGCTCTTACCAATCAGGTAGTTGTTCTTAGCTGCATGAAGAAGAAAGATTCTGTCCCATCGCCCATGTTTCACTAGACCAGCATAACCTGGTCCTGGAAGCTTGTCATCCAGTGTTTCTTGTTTGATACGTTCTCGCTGGTCAGGATCTCTCAACCTTTCTGCAGCAGCCTGATCACCACCTGCTTGTGCCCATTGTGGAAGCACCTGACTCAGGTGGGGATTAAAATCAGTATGAGCATCATTGTCGATAGTGAGATCAATACCTCTGTTTCTGGCTTCATCATAGAGCTGCGACATCTCCTCGAATTTTCCGTGGGCACCATACTTGGGACAATTGTGCGAAACCTGTAACCGAACACAGGACCGTTCTGCAATCTCGATTGCTTCTTTGAGTGCGTTCACAATGGTTTCACGTTCTCCACGGATATGTGAAGTATAGAGACCTCCATATTCAGCAACTACTTTGCAGAGTTCGACTAATTCATCAGTTGTTGCAAATGAGCCAGGTAAATAGACAAGTCCAGAAGACATTCCAAATGCCCCTTCTGTCATTGACATCTTGACGAGCTCCTTCATGTCTGCTAACTCCTTATCCGAAGGTGCCCGGTTTTCAACGCCCATCACTGCAATCCTGACTGTCCCATGTCC
>JAEORI010000332.1 GCA_016840965.1 Candidatus Thorarchaeota archaeon
AAGATACTACAAGTTGGAGAGATGAAAATGGATTTCAAGAAGATCGTCATTGTTCCACATACTCATTGGGATAGAGAATGGTATTTACCTTTTCAGAGATTCAGATTCATGTTAGTTGAACTTGTGGATGGTCTTCTTGATATTCTAACGAAACAGGATTACAGATTCATGTTAGATGGACAGACAGTGGTTCTGGAGGATTATTTAGAAATACGGGATGAGCGAAGAGATGAATTGCTTCAACAGATTCGCAATGGAAAGATCACTGTAGGTCCTTGGTATTTGTTACCAGATCAGTGGCTCGTGGGTGGAGAAAGCCTTATTCGAAATATCGAATACAGTCATGATTTAGCAACGCAACTTCGAATTCCACAGATGAAGATTGGATACCTACCAGATATGTTTGGTCACTCTAATGCCATTCCACAACTACTGAGTGACCTCACCGATTTCAAAGCTGCCGTTCTCTGGCGCGGAGTTCCCCCTGACATTATGACAGTATCATTTACTTGGAAATCTCATCCTTCATCAACAGCCTCGATTCAAGCTGTGTATCTGCCTGGTGGTTATGGGAATACCTCCAGATTTGCAGAAGATTATGAGCAATTCGTAGAGATGGTTGAAATAGGAGTAACTTCTCTGGAACCTTTTTCACCAGTTTCAACATATCTACTGATGAATGGTTCAGATCACCTATTCCCTCAAGCATTTGTAAAAGGATATGTGGACCGTTTAAAGAGTGAGGGGACTGATATTTCATTAGGCACTCTAAATGATTATCTTGAACATTTAGAAAACGCGATTGTCGAGTCAGACTATGAACCTCCAATATATTCCGGCGAGTTTCGTTCTGCAGCCAGGGCTCCACTTCTACAAGATACTTATTCAGCTCGAATGTGGATCAAGAGTTGGAATCAGAAAGTCGAAGACATGTTAGTGAGACAGGTTGAACCTATCAGTACATATCTCTGGCTCGCTTTGAATCAACAGTATCCGACGAGTTATCTGAAAACTGCTTGGAAATGGTTATTGAGAAACCATCCTCATGATTCAATATGTGGTTGTTCTGTCGACAAAACTCACGAAGAGATGAAGGCTCGCTTCTCGTGGGCAGAATCTATTGGTGATAGTCTTATCAAGAATGCAATCAAGGTGTTGAACGAAATTGCAGAGAAATCAGTTTCCAATGAATCGAGCGTTCTTGTTTTCAATTCGGGTGGAAGCTTTGAATCTCCAGTTTACATTGAATTTGATGCAGCAAAAGAGCAGATAATCAATGGATTACAGACACCTGATGGAACAATCTATGATGTGCAACGTCTTGAATCGAGAGATGATATCTTCTTTGAAATAACCGTTGGTATGAGAATGGCCAAGATGGGATTCGGTCTGTTACCCGGAAGGAAATTTATGAACTTCTACATCAATGATTTTGAGTTTTATGATGGTGATGAACCAGGAGTTCTTGAACTCCGATTTATTTCGGATGACCACCTTATAGGGGATCTTGATTGGGAGGGATTCAAACGCATGGCTCGGGAAATGATTGCCAGCAAGAAATACAAGAAGGTACATCTCATTGCAGCCCGACCAACTCAGAATGTATACGCTTCCCTAGTACCCCTTCAACCTTGGACGTTCACAAAGCTTCGTCCTGTTGCTGAATTTCCAGACACAAATGAGGATATTCTGCAGGTTGAAGGAAATCAAATTAGTAATCGTTTCTATTCAGCTTCGTTCAACAAGGATGGAACTCTAAGTGTCTTCGATAAGGAGCTGGGTATAAGATACGATAGACTTCATTTCTTCGAAGATTATGGGGATCGTGGTGATGAGTATACGTTTGGTAGAGTGGGTCCTGAAAAGGCGGACATTAAGAATGTGAAGCGACATATTGTAAGCACAGGTCCTATCATTGCTGAGTTTCGACAGGAACTGGAAATAGAAGTATTCGAGAGTCTTGATGACTCAAGAGAGAAACGAACCGGAAAGGTTAGAGTACCTATTGAATCCATATTTAGATTCTATCGTGATTCACCTAGAATTGAAGTGACAACGAAACTTACAAACAGAACTAAAAATCACAGATTAAGGATCTGCTTCGATTTTCCCTTTGAATCAGAGAAATCACTTACAGCAACACACTTCGGTGTTGTTGAACGAGATGGAGCTCCCGAAAGAATCCCAGAGACCGAAGTGCTAGAGAAGACCCAGTCTTCATTCTCAGAAATGCCTTCAGGAATACAACCGCAAAAGCGATTCATCAGAGTTAATGACGACAAAGGAGATGGAGCCATTACTGTCTTTAATACGGGTCTGCCAGAAGTCGAGCTTCTTAATGGCAATCGAATTGCATTAACACTCATTCGTTCGGTTGGATGGCTTTCACGAGCAGATATCCCGGAGAGACCAATTCATGCTGGACCAGGAGAAGAAACACCAGGAGCTCAAGAATTGGGAACTGAATATGAATACAACTATGGTTTCGCTGCACATTCAAAAGAAGAGCCATTTCACTTTAGTTTAGACATCGCAGATGCAGCATCTGAGAAAGCATTAGTAGTAACTCTGAATCAATCGAATATGTTCTCAAAACTGCTTAATCCAATCATTCAGATTGATAATCCAAGCATAAGGATTTCTTCTATGCGGATGCGGAAGGATGCAGTTCTAGTAACAATGTATAACATTGAGAACAACGATATTAATGCCCTACTGGAGATTGAGGAGTCTTTTACGACATTGACAGAAGTCAAGATAGACGGAGTAATAAAGCAGGAGCACAGGGCAAGTGGGAAGAGTGTCAGCCTAGTCTTCAGTCCTCGCGAGATCAAGATGTGTGTACTGAAATGAGATGGGTAATTTGCTCATTGAATCGGTTATATAGAGGGACGTCAACAAAATACGAGCCCTACAAAGATGCTGGACAAACTCTTACTGTTATCGTGAATAGGATAGAGATTTGATACACATGATTGCGTAGTCATAAGGAGCCTAAGAAGAGGTTCTACGGTTCATTTATTACCTAGAATTGTTTGGGAGTTTCAAAGTTCTTAGGAAAAAGGAATCTTATGGCAGAAATACCAATGAGTCAACCTAGTTATAGTGGACCTAGTGAAAGACCACTAGGTGTCACAATCATCGCGGGCCTCCAGCTACTCAGCTCGATTGTTATGATATTTAGTGGATACCTATTAGTTTTTGTTGGAGCTGGCCTTGGCTTTTTTGGCTTGGGCTTACTATTTGGAGGGATATTTCTCATCATTGGCCTTATCGGATTTATTATCGGTTGGGGTCTTTGGACTCTGAAAAGCTGGGCTTGGATGATTGCATTCATTCTGAACCTAATTAACGTCATTATAGCTGTGATCGGCTTTGATATAGTCAGTTTGATAATCCCCTTGATCATAGTGATATACTTGAATCAGGGAGAAGTCAAAGCCGCCTTTGGACGGTGAGACAGCCCTACATTGAAACGTGAGTATTCCGGGTCGCGCGGCCTGGAGTACGTCCCTATTTTTCTCGCAAGAATGTTAGGCAAATATAAGAGCGCATCGAATAATGGAGTTAGAAGTGCTGGTAATGGACTGTCTATTGGTGGTCTTTTCATATCATCATAGGAATACAGAGAAAATTGCTATGGTCTTCGCGAAGGTTCTTGATGCACAAATTAAGACGCCGCGAGAAACAGACACTAATGAGCTTCGAGAGTATGACTTAGTTGGTTTTGGCTCAGGGATCTACAGTGCGAAACATCACAGGACGTTGCTTGATATTGCTGATAGACTACCACAAGTCGCTGACAGGAAAGCATTCATTTTCTCAACAAGCGCTATGGTGGGAAAAGAAAAAGTTGCCAAGGATCACTCGACACTTAGAGAAAAACTGCAATCTAAAGGTTACACAATTATTGACGAATTTGCTTGTAGAGGATTCAATACTAATAGTTTCATGAGATATCTTGGGGGAATGAACAAGGGCAGACCGAATGCAGAAGACCTCAAAAATGCGGAAGAGTTTGCTCGGAATTTAATACGGAAGCTGTAATAGAATCATAGGATTAATTAGAGAAGTCCGGTAGTGCTCTATTCTCAATCAATGATGGAGTATAAAATTATGAACTCTGATGAAGAGAAGCTCGATGAAGAAAAGAAAAGATTTCTACTGAAAAATTGGAAAATGACCTTGGTGATGGCAGTGTGTATTGCTGCAGGCGCCATTGTAGCACTTTTGGTATTTCTTTGGGTAGTGAATGAAGCGATAGCAACAGCTTTCGCACCAGTTGCACTTGGAGACTGGACAATCGGTTTTATTGTAGCATTTGTCTTACATCTAATCTTTTGGGAACTCCTCCTTGTGGCTTCTTGGGGAATTCCACTAGCAGCGGTATTGTACTGGCAGTTCAGTAAACTCCCAGATGCAGAACTCTGGAAACCTAAAGGTGGAAAGCGTGAAGGCGGCGATGCATTCGGCTTTTTGATTGCAGTAGCATGGTTACTTATGATATGGATGGATGGTCGATGGAATCAACCATTTGTAGAGTGGGAATTTATTGAGTGGGTCGATTCATGGTTAACTGCTTTAGGCTGGGTCTTAGTGATATTTGGCATTCCAGCTGTTGTAATTTTCGTTCTCTGGCTGATAAATAGGGAGATGAAAAAGGAATACAAATCACGAACTAAAACTGCTGATGAAGTTGTAGACGAACCTTCAGAGGAAGCAACGGACTAAACAGATTGATGGGTCAATCTAGCTACTCTGCAACTCTGAATTGAAATAAGAAGCCCCCCAGATTTCGGGGGGCATCCATTTTTCTTGTGTGCTCAGAACCTATTTGACTACTCTTCCGGTTGGAGCCACTTCCATGCATACCAAACAATCAGTGCACAAAACACGACATAACCAATTCCCAGAATATTCTCATATGCGGGTCTGAGTATAATGAATCCTATTCCATCAATAATGATGAAGAAAATAGCTACGATGATGTTTGCCCAGCGATTCATTTTATACGGAAGTTCCAAGGAAAGGAAGACCATGAAGATAGGAATCATCATCATGATTGCCATTAGGGCTAACATATCTTCAGTCAGTGGGATATCCAAGGTTCCATTTATGATATCCTCTAACATTCCTGGTTCCATATATCGGATGACATCTCCCTGAAGACCGACGAGCATACGGGCTACCCAGAGAACTGAGAGCTTTACTTTCATATCTACCAT
>JAEORI010000333.1 GCA_016840965.1 Candidatus Thorarchaeota archaeon
ATCCCCACAGCGGACGGCGACATTAAGGTGCTATTGTTCGAGTAGTAGCCACGGTGAATGCAATGGACCCGGCGTATTACCGGGGCAACAGTAGTGACCCCGGGATAGTACAGTCAGTAAAGTATGTATGAAAAGTGAGGCCTCTATATAGCCTCGGTTAGTACTTCCACTTGTTCTTACGCTATTCATGATGCATCCGAAGTTAGTTTCGGATGGGTCTCAATTGGAACAGCAGTACACATTTCAACCAGTTTGGAGACAAGAGAATGGTGAAACTCATCCAGCATTCTGATGATAGGAGCAAACGTGAATTGGATGATGAACCCTCTAAAATCGAATTGGATCTTCTCACTTGGGAAGACCTACCAGAATCATTGCAAGAGAGAGAAGAGAAACAAAGATTAGCAAGAATTGAAGATGAGAAAAAGAAACTTCACAAGATTAAAGAGAAGCTCGACAGGTTCGAAGAGAGGCTTTATGAAATCAGAGAAGAGAGTCCTAGTCTGCTAGATTCCCTTCGTACAATTTTTTCATGGCGTAATTATTCAGTATATCTTACGACTTCTTGGGTATTCACAGCATTTAGCTACATGGGAGCATTCTTCAATCTCTATCTGCTTGAAGAACTAAACTGGGAGTATTGGTTAATCGGAGCTGTCTTATCCATCACAGCTGCAGTTTCCGCAGTGTCACGTCTAGTTGGGGGTTATGTTGGTGATGTCAGTAATAGAAAGCATCTCTCCGTAATTGCTATGCTTATGATGGCTGGATACAATTTGATTATGGGAATCTTTGTTGAGTTCACATGGATAATCATAGCCCTATTGCTTTTTTCAACTATGGATATTTTCAAGGGTGGTTCAACTGCATTCATTATGGACAATATACCAAAGAAGCATGGCGGACTAGGGATTTCACTTTTTAGCGCAGGAAGGATATTTGGTATAGTTACTCTCGGTGCGTTTGTCGTTCTGAATACATCAATGGAAAACTTTGGAGAAAGTCTTCGTCTGATGTTTCTTATTGGAGGGTTGTTTCTTGTTTTCAGTGCGCTTGTGAGGGCGGCTCTTCTAGAGGGAAAAGCACCAGAGATGAAACGAGAGGGAATATCACTTATTCAATCCTTCATTCAAGATAACAAGAGAGCATTGGGATTGCTCGTCAAGACAGTACCAGGAATGCTAGCAATTGTAGCATTGGACGCCATAAGTGATGCACTTTTCAGATTCGGCGCGTATATCTATATCTATGTAGAAGTAGGCATCGAAGTACCAGGGTTAATTCTCATGACTATACTCACCATCATAATATCAGTACCAATGTTGCTTGGAACTGGAAGATTTTCTGATAGACGCGGTGAGAAAAAAACTGCGCTAATTGCTTATAGCATCATGCCAATTTGTGCGATACTTCTTCTCATATCACCAAGTTTTCCATATTGGGCACCGACAGCATTAATCAATCAAGCTGATCTACTGTTTGCTGGACTTGGAGCTGTGTTTTCCACCCCATTTATTGCATTACTTCTGAAATCAGTTAATGATGCTGTATGGTATTTGTTATTACTAACCATCATCCAGAAGAACCTTCCAAGATACGACACAGCGAAAATTCTCAGTGTGTTTTGGTTTGTCGTGTATCTCCTTTCTTCTGTCGGCCCATCATTTGGAGGGGTTGTATTCGAGTATTTCCCTCAAAGTTATCTATTCATTGTCGTGTTCTTGCTCAATATCATAATCCTTGGATGGATTGCTCGGCAAGGTCTTGTGAAGCCAACAGAGAAAACCGAGAGTTCTCAAAATGAATAAGCTATGTCTTGTAATAATCAGCACAATGTGTGAAATGACTGATGGTGAAAATTATGAGTCTAGGTAAGACCGCAATTCAAATTGTTAAGATGCTGGATAGAACATATCCTAACGCTCCAGCCACATATTTGAACTATCAAAATCCCTTTGAGATGTTGGTTGTCACAATTCTGTCTGCGCGCGCCACAGATGCTGGCGTAAACAAGATATCTCCAACTCTCTTCAAAAAATATCCCACTCCAGAGAAGATGGCAAAAGGCAATATTGATGAGATTGGTCAAATCATCAGGCCGCTTGGGGCATTTAACAAAAAAGCAGGATACATCACGGGAACTTCACGTTTATTGGTCGAGAGATTCGATGGCAAGGTTCCAAACACGATGGAACAACTCATCTCACTTCCAGGCGTAAGCCGAAAGACAGCGAATGTGGTACTCTCAGTGGTTTTTGGAGTCAGTGAAGGAGTTGTGGTAGATACTCATGTTATGCGGGTGACCCTCAGACTGGGTTTGAGCAAGCACGATATGAAACCTGAAAAAATTGAGAGGGATCTAATGGAGATTCTACCAAGAGATTTGTGGAGTGACTATGCTAGATTAATAGGTGCCCACGGGAGGCTAACTTGCAAGTCACGAAAGCCAAATTGTATTGATTGTGCACTCAACAATCTTTGTCCATCAGCGGAATTTGATAAGTGATGGAATCCTGATGAGTTCTATGAAACGACTTATCTAGTCTCTGAATTCATTCATGACAACTATACTTTGATGGGGAAGTCGTCCATGTTAGACATCCGATTCATTCGTGACAATATTGACTTAATTAGAGAGAACCTGAAGCGTCGTCGAGATGATGAAAAACTGAAAGAGTTTGACCATCTCCTAGGACTTGATGAAAGAGTAAGGACACTGAAGAGGGATATTCAAGACCTCAGAACACAGCGAAATAAGCTCTCAAGAGAGATTGGTGAATTAAAGAAATCGGGTAAGGATGACTCAAGTCTTGTCAAAAAGGTGAACGCGATAAATAAGAAAATCAATGCGGTTGAAGAAGAAACAACTGAATGCGAATCCCAGCTCAAAAGAATACAGATGAGTATCCCCAATCTGCTGCATGAGAGTGTACCTTATGGCGTGGACGAAGAAGATAATGAGGTTGTGAAAGAATGGGGAGGGAAACCAGAGTTTGCGTTCGAGTCTCATAGTCATGTTGATTTACTTGACACCTTAGATATAGGAGATATACCTAGAGCTGCAAGACTTGCAGGCTCAAGGTTCTACTATTTGAAGAATGAACTGGTCTTGCTTGATATTGCTATGCAACAAATGGCTCTTGAAATGTTAATTAAACGCGACTTCAGTCCAATCTATCCCCCCTTTATGATGAGACGTGAACCGTACGAAGGAGTGACTGATCTCGCTGATTTTGAAAATGTAATGTACAAGATAGAAGGAGAAGATCTTTACCTGATTGCCACATCTGAACACCCAATGGCTGCAATGTACATGGGCGAGATATTTGAACCAACAGATCTTCCTCTCAGACTAGCTGGTGTAAGCGCTTGTTTCAGGAAAGAGGCAGGGTCTCATGGAAAGGATACAAAGGGAATATTCAGAGTGCATCAATTCAACAAGGTTGAGCAATTCGTATTCAGCTTACCCGAAGAGTCTTGGAACATCCATGAGGAACTCATTAAGAATGAGGAGGATTTTGTTCAAGCATTGAAATTACCATACCGAATAGTGAACGCCTGTACGGGGGACATTGGTATAGTAGCTGCAAAGAAGTATGATCTTGAGTACTGGTTTCCAGGTCAACAAACATACAGAGAGGGTGGTTCTTGTAGTAATTGTACAGCCTACCAAGCAACTAGGCTCAATATCAAATACCGACTAAAGA
>JAEORI010000334.1 GCA_016840965.1 Candidatus Thorarchaeota archaeon
AGATGATTTGAACCCATTCAAAGATGACATGCCTGATCCTCAGATGTCTTGGAAAGTCGAACCTGCAAAGTCTAGTAGAGCTACATGCAAGACCTGTTCTCAATCGATTCAGAAGGGCGAACTACGGTTGGGCGAACCGTCGCTTTTTGATGAGCACATCACTTATCGTTGGCATCATCTAACATGTGCTGCTCATCTGATCAATGACACAATGCTTGATACACTGGTGGGGTATGAGGAGCTCACGAGAGAACAGAAAGAACAACTGCAGAAAATCGTGTAGCCCTTTCTCTGCACAAAGGTGCTGCATCTGTCTTCTAATCATAACCAAGTGCCATTCCAAGACATTAGGGTGAAGTCCGCAACGGTCTTTGAATACTCATTTAGATTGAGCATTTTCTTTATCCAACCAGCGAGGGTCACTCCAACGTTGATTTTCAGCTTGAGACTAATTGCCCAAGTCCCTGATACACCAGACTGTCCAGCTGATATTGCTAGCACAATTGGTGCATATGCCAATGCTTCAACGAAGGGTCCACCGACATCATATAGCAAGAAGGCCAGCCTGCACTTAGCGTACGGAGTAACAGTCACTCCTGCTGAGGCACTTATGGTAGGTCTACCATATGAAGCGTCTCTACCACTTTCCCATATTGTACTCCATCCGTTTTGCCAGCGGACACCAGCTTTATACCATGCACTTGCTTGTGCCCATGTAGAGATTGAAAACTGACCATAGGCATTCAATTCCACACCCGCACTGACTGTTAGTTTCAAGTTTGCCCAAACGAGAACCGCTCCCGCCCAGAATGTGAATCGAGTAGACCATGTCCATAATACATATTCTTTCTTTATCGTATAGTCGACGGAAACGCTTGCCGATGCCTCAACCTTGATTGCAGGAGTTATTTTCATCCATGTTTCAAACCATTGCAGCTTGTAGCCTGACCAAGTGAGTTTTCTTTCCCACCCCATGAACCAATTCACCTGTAATGTCGGAGTGGCTCTTAGAGTTACTGAGAAAGGACCCAAGCTAATTATCTTTTCAAAACCACCTGGGGCTATGTTGTAAGACCAAGTCTTCGACCAATCTCGTTCGATTTCGACTCTTTGTTTCTCTGTCTGAAATAGTGGTGCAGTATAGGTATAATTGATTGAAAACATTCGATAATTCCCGAGGGCTGTTGCTAGGTAAGTTTCTGAGGCAGTGACATTTCCTTCTGTTACAATGAGTAATTCATCGACCAGCACTCTCCCAGCAATAACAGTCACATTAGCTTGCATAATGGTGCCTTCACCAAAGTCCACTGTCCATGTCAAATCTTCGAGCTCGATAGGATTTTGTAGAATGCTCCCAGGAGGTAAGTCAAATGCTATCTGCCACCGAGAAGTATAGATCTGATCACCAGCAAGCGACTGAAGCATTAGCATCATATATTGAACCTTTGTAAATATGAACTCAGCAGCTGAAGATGTAGCGTTCTCGTCAATAGGTCCTACTCTAATCTGCCAATCCTCACCGCTAAGGAACTCTGCAACTTGAGGCGATTGTGCCTGTAATGTGATTATAGTTTCATTAGTTATACTCCAAGGTGTAATTTTGGAATCGTAAATGTTGATATCAAAGCCAAGCAGAATGAGCTGCTCCATTGAAATGCCTTCATAGAGTGATTGTTTCACAGGCGCAGAGTTTTGTTGCACTGGAGGTGCAGCTGTTCCTCCATAATCCAATTGCGCATATACCACTTCTCCAGGTTTGACGATAGCATCAGTACTCTTTTCAGTGCCATTGAATGTGCCAAAGATAGTATAGGGTCCAGGAAGAAGATGATACCATACATAGCCTGACTCGGTCACATTTGTTTTCGTTGATCCTTCTGGTCCTCTGTAATATACATCTGTGAGGTTAACAAGCTCCCCATTATAGTATCCCGAAAGAAATAGACTCCCTGTATTATTGTCAGTCTTGCCATAGTTGTGTGCTGCTATGGCTAAATCTCTCATATCGACTTTTCCATCCCAGTTCAAATCAAATTCTGGGATCCAATCATCATCACTAATAGTGACTCCAATATTACTAGCTAATAGGTCTAAATCCTGCAACTCGACCTGACCATCATGGTCACTCACATCGCCGAGGAGAGAAACATCCTTGATAGTTTCTTCAGTACTGGATGTTTCCTTTACAGGTATAGTTTCGGGCACATTGTATTCGACATTTTGCTCTAAATCTTGAGGATTCTCAAAGAACGCCCCGCGCAGTGTATCAGCAAGGGGTGACTCTGGAATTGTGATGGTAAATGACATTAAGGCGCTACCATCTACATCAATTAATACATCCTGTGTCGTACTAATCTCTACTTGAGTTGCTAAGCTCTCTACTTCAGATGCGACTAGAACTTTCCCTCTTGATGTTGCTTTTGTGGCTTGAAACGAATAGCTATCGTCTAAGACTAGCTTTGTCAGCGGGTAGTTCTCAGTGGGGTAATATCCATTATTCACTATGTGAAATGTATCATTTGTCCCGCTTGCAGTCACAATACCATTTCCGATGCCCATCTCTTCTGCTTGTACTACTGATACTGTGATGAATGGAACATTCGCGTTGATAACATTGGTTGACATGTAATCAATTGTACTCCAATAGATGACTAAGTCAGTGTTCAGATAATAGTCTGGATCGAATTCTTCAATATTGGCTGAAGTCTGATTATTAATATTCCCTAACAAGTATCCTCCCGTAACCAACCAATCCCGTACAAACGAAGCGTAGGAATCTCCAGGATTATTATAGAACACAATATTCACTTCGTCAGGACTCATGTGACTTGAAGCCCATTGAATCGTCCTATTCAGGAGATTCAGCATCTCTATAGCAAACTGAGTTGGTCTATACCACCCAAAGAATGCATACTTATTTGGGTCATTGATGATTAGAACAGCTTTTTCTGTTTCTAGAGATGCAACTGTTGAATTTCGAGACAAGCGTGGTTTTACTGATTCAGTCATCAGATACACACCTGCGATGCTCGATGCAAATATCACTAGAATTACAAATGCTGATTTCAGCTTAGAGTTATTCATTTGGCTTAGCCCCCCTTCTTTTGACAACTACAATTGCTACTACTATCAATACAACAATAATGACAGCTATTATTATCAGGTCACGAAGAAAATCATCTTCGGGATGAAAGATGGAAACGGTTGTTCCGTCCACGTGTTCTATAGCAATTGTGTCTAGGTATGGATTAAGAACAAATGTATCAACACCATATGGTGCAGAGAATGAAAAATCAAACTGACTCGCTGTCGGTAATGACTTCAGGCTGAACTCAATCCACAGAAGGCTCCCAAAACCAGGGCTTCTCGTATCATTTTCAAGTAATGTTTCGCCTGCAATGATATATCCCTGGCTACTCTCAATGACAGGAGTTATTGTGATAGTTTGGTGGTCTGAAAAGAAGTCGCTCTTTTCAATATCGGTATAGCCTATTCGTGAAACAGCGAAATAGGTGGAATTGAAGAGAGTTTTCAATTGCCATGCAAAACACTCTTCTGAAACATTCAACCAAACTGTCAGATTGAACTTCTCGCCTGTTGTCAGAGCCGATGTAATTGATGATTCAATCCATAATGAGTCTGCTTGATGCGGTTCATTGGGTTCAAGGGCTACTGTAATGTTTGGCGAACAAACCATTAAGACTACGAAAAACATGAGAAGTATTACAAGGACTAATCCTCCCTGTTTTCCAAACCTTGCGAATCCCATGGTATATTTCTTTCATAAAGCGAGTTTTTAAATTATAGTGGATGAACTAAAATTCCTTTAAGATTCAATCATATCAGAACTACTAAATACATCATCATACTTGTTCAGGATGGCAGACCATGACCAAACTCATGATTACTGATACTGTACTACGTGACGCACATCAGTTTCTTCTAGCAACAAGAATGCGTACTGAGGACATGATCCCTATCTGTGAGAAGCTCGACGTGCAGTACGCCGCTCATGCAGTAGCTATGTCACGAGCCAA
>JAEORI010000335.1 GCA_016840965.1 Candidatus Thorarchaeota archaeon
CCCTCTGTAATAACTGAGGCAATAGCATCTCCAAGAGCATCAATCAACCCTGTTATATCTAATGCACCAACAAGTCCAAAGAGTCCAACTAGGAAGAAAACAGTGGGCCATCCAATTCTATTCAGAAACTCGTTTGCTCTTTCGTGTGCCAGTAAAAGTAGAAATCCTGCGACGAGGAGAGCTATCATCGGGGGGGTCAGTCCCAGCCCTGGACCTACTGCGAATCCAAGCACCAAAAAGATGATTGCTACAGCCGAGATATTGAAATCCCATCTATCCTTTATCATGGTAGCTGGGTCAATACAAAAGACTGCGTCTACTCTATCCGCGTCAGTAACTCCAAATGTCGATCCATACCATCTGAGAAAAATGGGCAGACTTACTATGAACAAGATGATTGAGAGAGGCATGAATGTAATGAATAGAAATCCAACGTCCAACCCAGTTTTGCCTGCAATTACAAGATTCGGGACGGCACCCACGACGGACGGAATTGAAGAGAAATTACACACTATTGCTTCTGAAACAAGAAACGGTTTGAAATCTATCTCGAGCGCCTTGCAGATTTCTATTGTTAGCGGTGCTGCAATAAGCATTGTAGAAACCGTGTCAAAGAAGAGACTGATTCCTGACACGAAGACGAGAAAGACGATGAAGAGTTGTTTTGGATCCCCCTCACTTCGTGCTGCAATTCTGAGAGCGATATACTGGAAGATACCAGATGCTGCAGCGACTGATACAATTACACTCATTGCTATGATGAAAATGATGGTGTCCCATTCAACATGCTCAATGAGTGTAGTAAATAGAACACCCCCCGGAATTTCTAATCTTAATCCTATGTAAAGAATCACACCAACCAAGGCCACACCTAAGAGAGACAATGCAGTCCGGTTGACTTTCTCTGTAGAGATTAGGAGATACGTTCCAATAAAGATGACAATAACCGCAATAGGTACATTCTGAAAGCTGATGACTAGGATGAGTGCAATCGCGGTCATAATTGCTATGAAAATCGTTGCGATGATTTCCCATCCTATTTTTCTCATATCGACTTTCACACCGTGATTATTCTTAGCAGATTGACCAAACGTTTGGATTGACTGTTTCTCTTACTCATTAATCTGTCGTCAATTTCAGGATAAAACATAAGGCGGTTACGTTTTTGTAGGTTGATTCTTTTAAAAGGGATTAGTTGAACAGCCAGACCAAATCCTTGATATTGTCATATCTATGTAATCTCAAAAACTAGCTTGCAGGACGATTAACAATGACGAACCGTATTGTTGCTCAGGCATCAGAAAATGTTGATCTCTCAAAGACCAAGATGGTGGTTAACCAGGAAGAGATTACTGACACATATGCTCTCTACTTGGATGATGAAAGTCATTCCTTTGATGGAGCTGCTGAGAAAATTATCTTTCCTTCGACAGAGGCAGAAGTCGCAACGATCATGAAAAGCGCGTACCAGGGTGGAACTCCAGTCACAATTCAAGGTGGAAGAACAGGTCTTACTGGTGCAGCTGTGCCACTAGGTGGAATTGCACTAAATCTTGAAAAAATGACTCAGCTGCTATACATGAATTACGATGAAACCAAACAGATGTATTCCATCGCTGCTCAGTCTGGTCTGACCCTCGAAGATTTGGTCGGAGCAGTAACAACAAAGAAACTCACCGCGCTTGAAGGGAAAGGAACTCCCGCGCAACAGAAAGCTCTAGAACGGTTTCTCAGTGAGAGTGAGGATTTCACATTTCCAGTTGACCCGACTGAGATGAGTGCTTGGTTAGGAGGCATTGTTGCTTGTAATGCTTCAGGTGCTAGGACATTCAAATACGGTGCTGTGAGACCTTGGGTCTATAGTATTCGAGTTGTACTAGCAAACGGTGATATCTTGGAAATTGAACGTGGGAAAGTAATGGCAGAAGATGGGAGATTCATAATCGTTCAAAGTGATGGTGCGGAAATTGAGGTGAGAATTCCCTCTTATAAAATGCCAAATACAAAGAATGCAGCAGGTCTCTTTTCGAAGCCTGACATGGATTTGATTGACCTCTTTGTTGGCTCTGAGGGCATTCTTGGTGTGATAACTGAAGTCGAACTTGGTCTAATCAAGCTTGATGAAAACATCATGACAGTTATGGCTTTCTTCCCAAGCGTTGAAGATGCAGTCAACTTTACGTACGATGTTCGTGCTCCTGACTCTCCGATAAAGATGGACTTCTTGGAGTATTTTGGAACTAATGCACTTGCAATGATAAAGGAAAAAGCTGGTTCTGCCGGAATAAAAGTGCCTGCTATGAAGGATGATACAAAGGCGATAGTCTTCTTTGAATTCTCATTCACACCTGAGAATATGGAAGAGCTGGTTATGGGTTTGGAGGAAATTCTCATGAAGAACAACACATCTTCTGAGTCAAGCTGGGCTGGTATGGATCGTTCTGAACTTGCCAAGATGAAAACAGTGCGGCATTTTGTTCCCGAAACTGTCAATGGTATTATTGCTCAGAGGAAAGCCCAATTCCCCGATGTTCATAAGATTGGAACTGATATGGCGGTCCCTAACGAAGCTCTACGTGACTATCTAAAATTCTATATCACTACACTTGAAGAACAAGGGATGGAGTATGCAATGTGGGGTCATATTGGTGATAACCACATACATGTCAACATGCTCCCTCGAAATAACGAGGAAGTAAAGCAAGGCATGGATAACTACATGACCTTTGCAAAGAGAGCCATTGAACTTGGCGGGACAGTGGCTGCAGAACATGGCATTGGGAAGCTCAAGCGAGCATTCCTGGAAGCTATGTACGGAGAAAGTGGCATAAAAGAGATGCAGGCAGTAAAGAAATCCTTGGATTCAAAATGGTTGATAAACCGAGGAAACATGATTGCAGTTCCTGCGGAATTTGCCTAGGTCCAGAAAAATGGGCCTAGTCTTTCTTTGTCCTGGTATGTAACCATGACTTCGATTATTCCTCTAACTTTCCCAAAAATACACGCACTGCTTTACA
>JAEORI010000336.1 GCA_016840965.1 Candidatus Thorarchaeota archaeon
AAGAGTGGGGTGTTCACTCCCAAGGGCGAGAGCGCGTGATACCAATGCGCTATAGTTATAATACAATACAACTGGTAGTTCATTTGAAGTGTCCCAAGTGTCCGAGGATAAGATTTGCAGTATAGTTGGATGCAGGAAACCCTCAAAGAGATCTATGAAGAGGGATAGGATTGCTGAGAGCGTGGCAAAAGCCAATCTTAAGGTGAAAGATGCCCGCTCGAGAACGGTCTACCTGTGTGCTGATCATTGGAAAACGGTGAAGAAGGTCTTCAAGAAAGAAACAAAACCAGAAAGACTTCGATGGGGTCATTAGAACTCGCAAATCTAATCACAAGTTACTCCTGAGACCTTGCATAAGGAGTGGTTTCAAGTGTGTGCAAAAGATAAGCGTAACCTTTCTCTTGTGCCAGACTACAAACTTTGGTTCGAACGAGACGGGGAGTATATCTTCGGTCCAGGGGCATATGCTATTCTCAAGTCAGTGCATGAAGAGGGGACCATAACTGAAGGCGCGAAGAAACTAGGTATGTCTTATCGCTATGCCTGGGGCGTTATCAAGAAGATAGAGAAGAAACTCGACATCATCCTAGTTGAAACCTTCAAGGGTGGAACGGAAGGTGGTGGAGGCGCAAGAGTGACCGAAAGTGGACTAAAACTCATGGAGCTGTATTCCACGATAAATAATGCCTTCAACGACGTGCTCGAGGCGTCTGATCAATTGAACCTATGAGAACTTCAGCAGAATTGCGTTATTTGGGCAGTGACTCTTGCACTCCAAACACATTATGCAATCTGGACTGTACATGTGTTTGTAAGGATATTTTCTAATGCGTATGTTCATCGGACATACAACCTCGCACACATTACAGGTATCTGGTGTACATCGCGCAGGGTTTCTACCTATCCCAATCAGTGCATCACGTGAAAAGATGCTATAGAACCAGCCAGCAGGACAAAGCCATCTACAAAACCATCGGGGAATCCAAAAGGAAACAAGAAAAACGAAGATGACAAACACCATCTGGAGGAGCGCCCAAGCCGACCATAGGAGGGGGTCCAAAAAATACCATAGAGTCCCCAGACTAGTTGGCCATGTTTGCCCCGGCAAAATGACAAATAGAATGTATGCAGGATTCAGTGGGGCGAAGGCATCATTGACAAAGTCACCTAATGTATTCTCAAGAGCACTAGATGTTCCTGTAAATCTAGCAAATCCTACCCAAACAGCAAGGAAAGCTACAATCACAAAGATGTATGCTTTTACTTTTCTAAGCTCTTGCTCAGTTCCCTGAGTAGGACGTATCTTCGTTCTTTTTGGTAGAGTTATGAAGTCCTGAATAGTGCCAATTGGGCATATCCACCCACAGGGTGCTCTACCAACGATGACCATGATAATCAGCATTGCTCCTATGGTGAAGAATGGAAAGAAGCCTGTTGAGAACTCGCGAATCATTGTATCAAATGAACCAGCAATGACACCAAAGGGGGCCTCTAATGGTGCTAAAATGGGTAGTGTAGGTAAATTCTGCCAAATGGATAACCAAAATGCTTGAACATTGGGCATATGAAACCATGCTAGAAGAATGTACCCATTAATTCCAATGAACGCGAGAATCTGAAAGATCCGTCGAAACATCCTGATGTTTAAAATGAATCCAAGAGGATTTGACCTGAGGCTGATTTTTCTTGCCTCTTTCATTTCCACAGTTTCCGGAATATCCTCTGGTATCTCTTCCTCTGGTTCGGACTCTTCTTCATCACTACCAGTTTCGTCGAATCTTTCGACATCTTCTGCCATTGCTTTCAGTCCTCACCTGAGGGTGTTAGCGGCGTGAACCTGAGCCTAGATTAAAAACGTTGTGCTCTATTTCCTAGACTCTCATCGTCTTAAATTGGAATCTCAAGAAACGAGATGTGGATGACATCAGCAATTAAAGTGAACTCTGCAGAATAAGGTACTCTCGTGTTGTGCGGTAATATTGTATCATCGATAATGATTTCATGATTGTATGATGCTGACCATGTGTTTGGCGTTGTTCCACCGTTGTCGAACAGAACTGTGAGCGTGTTCCCACTCGCAGTCACTGTGATGCCTGGATTTACCCAAAAAGTGATTGTGGTCATATTTAGAGCACCAGTGTCTACATCTCTAGTTGCGTTGTGAATCTTTTCTGCCAGTAGAACTGCTTCCTGCAATTCTGAAGTTGTATTAATTGTGTCAATCGCATACATCAATACTGGCACGCCTATAATTACCACTGTTGAAAGGCCTATAGCAATTAACATCATTTTCTCAAGAGACCGTGACACCATACCTTTTCGTCTGTAATGGTCCCAATAAACTACTCTGTACACTCTCTGAAGAATTTCAGATCATCGAAATTCTTTATGATCCCCTTGTGTTTGCTTAAAGACAACAAAATAGATTAGCTAAAAAAACCATACTTCATCTTGAATCGGTTGGTGCTGAGTTTTGCACATTTCAGTACGGCTAACTAAACGTCGAGTGATTGTTTTGCTTTTCCTAATTCCAGTTCTGATTATTGGTCTAGTAGATTCAAGATTTCTTTGGACAGGTTGGAGTCCTGACACCGGAGGTATGTGTTTTATCAGTCAACGGCATCATTCGAATGGCAATCAAACGTACTCAACTATATTCCTTGGTGTTAATTTTACATTCCTATATTGGACATATCCTCCTCCAGTAGAATTTAACGGGACAACATTTGTTGTTGTGGACCATCCTTACACTGCTTATTTCATCGTTACTTTCGAAGATGGAATAAAGGAAAATCTTCAATTGGATGTTGCAGGATACCCATTATTATTGCCTTTTGATACTCCCCATGGTGCGAAGACTGTCCATTCGAGACCTACTGCGGGAATAGTGAGAAGCAATTCATGGGGCCTAATTGGTGGATGGCAATATACTGTTGCTATGCTGGGTTAATGCCTTTTTTGCAGACCCTTTATGCTAGTGACAATAGAAGTACAATTTGAAAATTGAGCAGAATGGGTACAGCCAAGAGAAGCTAGTCTTGCGCTGGGTCTTATTCAAATCAGTTTTATGTATGAAATATCACTCTTGACTTGAGGCAAGTATATGGACAATCTTGTCCCTGTTCACGTAGGTCTCATGGGTCATATAGATCATGGGAAGACAGCTCTTGCACAAGTACTCAGTGAGAAAGTTTCCACTGCCGGTTTGGATAAGCATCCTCAGGCTCAGAAACGTGGCATAACTATTGATCTTGGGTTTACAATGTTCGTACTTGACGATTATTTGGTGACATTAGTAGATGCTCCTGGACATGCTGACTTGATTCGAAGTGTCGTTGCGGGTGCGAACATAATTGATGCAGCTATTCTAGTCGTAGCTGCTGATGAGGGTCCAATGATACAAACAGGGGAGCATCTTGTTGTTCTTCAGTTAATGGGTGTAGAAAATATTCTCGTTGCAGTGACTAAGACTGATTTAGTGAATCTTGAACGAATCACCAAAATTGAAGAGAAGATGAGGTCCATTCTAGCGGAAACTCCTTTTGCCAACGCAGAGTTTGTCAGAGTTTCAGCATTGAGGGTAGAAGGCTTCGATGAACTTCGAGCAGCACTTTTGCGATGTTTGACTTCTCGAGTTAGAGACTCAGAAAGTCCTTTGTCCATTCCAATCGACCATGCATTTCCTGTTAAAGGGCATGGTACTGTGGTCACAGGTACCATTCAAACGGGAAAAATCAAGCTTGGTGATGTAGTGGAAATTGCCCCGCTCGGTAAAAGAAGCAGAGTTCGCTCAATTCAAACATTCGGTGAGAGCCGTGATGCCGCTAGTGCAGGTGATAGAGTAGGTGTTAATGTTCCAGAGGTCAATGATACTGAAATCACAAGGGGCGATTATCTCTGTGCCCCTGGAAGTATGCAGTATACTACAGGGTTCATTGCACATATACAAATCAATCCACTCTATCACGGTCGAATCACCAAAAGGATGACTGCCAGTATCTCAGCTGGAATGCCTGTTGTGACAGGGCAGATAGTACCCTTGCAAGAAACGAATGGCACTATGATTGTTCAAGATACGGTGAATACGAGGGAGTTCAGTGCAGCTCTTCTGCTTCAAAAACCAATAGCACTGACTGAAAGAACCAAGGTCTTACTCCTTCGCACTGATTTACCACCTACACAAATGAGAATCATTGGGTCTGGCGAAGTCGTTGACATTCCTGACAGGATAACTCTCTCACGACCTCGACTAAGAATAGGTAAAGTCCAGAGGGTCAGGGACAAAGATGTCCTTGTTGAAGGCTTGGCGTCCAATAAGGAAGTAGCCGAGCGATTAGTCGGAAGCAAAGTTTCATCCGCTAGTGGTGTGATTGGTGTTATTAGACAGCCTTTTGGTACACGAGGTGTTGTTTCAGTAGAATTCAAAGGGTCTGTAAAGGAGTCTGAAACGGTGACCTATCAACGTTTGACAGAGGAGGAGTATAGATTTGGACAATGATGAGATTGATCGCATCCTTGAGAAGAACATTCCAAAGAGCATGCGTCAACGTGGTAGAACTACGGTAGACTCGCTTATGAGCCCAATCAGAGATGTTCTAAATAGACGAAGGTTTCCAGAAAAAGGTCTTACAGACCTTCAACTCGAGATGATGTTTCAACTTCTCTCCTCTCTTGATACTGATAAGGATCCTGAAGCAGCAAGAGTTGGCGAACGAGAGGCTCGAATAGCTTCACCTTTCATTGGTCGCTTGTCGGCAGGTTTCAATCATGGTGTAGGACGAAGTGGGAAGCTTGCTGCACCTCAACCAAAAGCTCCCGGAGCGTCTCTGATGCAGCAAGTGGCAAATAGTGTTGCACTTGATGCAATTCGTAAACTTGGCCTCAGCAATATGAAATCGGGTATTGTGACTCCGCTGTCAACAGGTATGAGTATTGCACTCATTCTTAGTGCGCTGCGAAGAGAGCATGGGACCAAACAAGTCCTATTTCCCCGCATTGACCATACTTCCCCGCATCGAGCTATTGCATTTGCAGGACTCGAGAAAGTTGTAGTCCCAACATTAATCGAAGGGGATGCAGTCCGAGTCGATCTAGATGAACTACAGCGTCAAATAGAAGAGACTGAATCAAGTGCGGTCCTTGCTACAACTACTTTCTTTCCGCCTCGAGAACCAGATCCTGTGAAGGACATTGCTAAGTCTTGTGCAAAGCACGACGTACCTTTGGTCATCAATAATGCCTATGGTGTCCAATCTGATAGAATTATGAGTGAGATCCGTTCTGCGGCTGACGCAGGACATGTGACCGCAGTTGTTCAGAGTAGCGACAAGAACTTTCTTGCTCCTGTTGGCGCATCAATCATTGCTTCACCATCTGAAGAGATTGTTGAACAGGTTGCGGAGACTTACGCAGGACGTGCATCTGCTGCACCCATAGTTCAAACACTTGCCGCTCTATTAGCAATTGGTTTGGAGAATTATAGAGGTCTCCAGCTGGAGCAGTCTGAGAATTTGAAACTCCTGAATGAGAGGATGAATGAAATCGCAGACAAAATTGGTCAAAGAGTTCTCTCAGTCTGGAATCCTGTGGCATGCGCGCTCACAATGGATGGACTGGATGTCAATGAGGTTGGAGCAAGGCTCTATAATTCGCGCGTGACAGGTCCTCGGGCAGTGGCTAAAGGTGCGTTTGGATCTTCATGTGAAAACTACCCTCATAGCTATTTGGTGATGAATGCGGCAATCGGAGCATCAAAAAATGACATCGAAACAGCTACAACCAAACTAAATAAGGAAGTCAGTAGATAGACTATGAAACCCTAGAGGGAGGCTACGAAGTTTGGATGCTTCAGAGGATATGGTGAAGGTTTCACGTAGTCTGAATTACTCTACTGATGATTCGACTACAGTCTTCAGAATTGCTTGGTATGAAGTTGCCTCGAAACCCAATGTGATACTTGAAGAGTATAG
>JAEORI010000337.1 GCA_016840965.1 Candidatus Thorarchaeota archaeon
CTATTATGATTATAATTTTCAATTGTTTATCCTTCATTCATGCTCATCTGACGACTTCAATCCGAATCTGCCCTTTCGTCAGTTTATTGAGCTCATCATAGAGTTCTTGCCGTTTTTGTGCAGGAATCTCCACGAGGCCGGTCCATGATCCATCCTGTCCCCATGATTGAGATTTGATTACACCCGCATTTGCAACCATGTTGTACCCTTTGCCCGAGAAAGATGCAGGTAAGGTGACCTGTAGTTTTACACTCTCAAAGGATATAGGAATGATTACACGAAGCGCCTTCACAACATTTGGAATCTGTTCATCCACGCTAATGAAAGGATCAACGCGTACTTTTGCTTCCAGCATAGCTTGTCTAATTCTATCAGGGGGATGAGGATGACCAGTCTGAGGATTCATTGCACGTTTTGCGATGTGATCAATTATTGTTTCAGTCTTCTCTGCTATTAGCTGGTCTCTTTGCTCATGTGTTAGTCTGAATTCCCCTTGTTTAATGATCTCTGGGGCAATATCAAAGATTTCGTTTGACCCAAACGCATCTTTTACGAGGGTTTCCGTTGCATGTTCTCCTCGTTTTGCATCTTCATAGATATGATATGATTTTAGAATATCTTCGAGAGGAATATCCTCACCACGTCTGTAATCAAATGCAAGATTCGGATCTACTAACAGCTCGAAGCGAAGATGACCTTTCTGCAGTCCAATAACAACTGCATCAAGATCAACCCATTTGTCTCCAGTCTTCCGGCCTGATCCTCCACGCATCATTTCTTGGTCAACTCTTAGGTTTTCTTAGGCTTTGTAGGTTGAAGGAATGCTTTAATCTCGGAGCTCGAGAGTTTCTCAAATTTCTGTGTCTTCACTGGAATCTTGGCAATCTCAACATTTTCTTCAGTCAAGCTTTTCTCACCAGTTTCACGAAGTGAGCTAATTGCAAGTTCAATAGCATCATTTAGGCTCATTTTCCGACTGTATCTTTTTTCAAGATATTCACCAGCAGTAGTAGCTCCTCGTCCAATGATTGAGGCTAAAAAGCCCCAATATGTACCTACAGGGTCTGTAACGAACAGTTTTGGTATTCCATCGTGATCGATTGACCCGATTATCATAGCTACACCATATGGTCTGGCACCACCACCCTGAGTAAACTGAGCTTTAAGATCACAGATATGTTCAGCTAGAACTTCGGCTGGTACTGCCTCTTCAAATGTCAACCAATATGATTGTGCTTTGACTCTTGCCTCTGCGATAAGCTTTCGAGCATCAGCCATCAAACCGGACGTAGCCACCCCAACGTGTTCATCTATCATTGATATTTTTTCAACACTATCAGGTTCTTGCAAAGGTTGTATTTTTTTCTCTGCGAGTATGACAATTCCTTCATCTACAAGAATACCTATTGATGTGGCTCCCTGTTCAACTGCTTTTTTTGCATACTCAGCAGCAAATATTCGTCCATCAGGGCTGAAGATACTGGTACTCATATCATAACCAGCGCCAGAGATTCCAAACACAGTATTGTCCTCCAAGAAGTACCCAGAACACAATGGAAGTCGGAACTTTTTGAAAGGTAATCAATCCAACAATTCCAATGAGTTGTGGTAACTTCTTTGCTACAAGCCCTAGGCTTTCCAGCCACTAGACTCTAATTCGAAGACCAAGGCCTACACTCATAAAGCTTCTGGTGCATCTGTTTATTTGGATGCTAGATAGCGTTAGTCTTGGAGAAGGTAAATATACACCACAAACCCAAGAGACAGAACCAGTGTTGCAGCACCGACGAAAAGGCCAAACATAGCTGATGTCATAACTGTTATGAAGATGAGGAGGACTATGATTTCAGTCCATCCAACCCTAATGTTTGTTAGTGCGAGTTTCAAATTAATGATAGTTACTGAAAGGAAGATAAAGGTCATTAGCATTATCAGAACTTCAAGGAGAACTGTAACTGCGGGATTCATTTCGTTTATTGCACCAATGGGGCTTGTGCGAATTACTTCTGGCGAAGACCAAGCCCAGAAAGCTAATCCCAAGGTGATAAACACTGCAGTGAGAAGGATTGTAATAATAGTTGAACGTATCATTTCACTTCTTTCGGGGGTTTCATCACTCACTGTTCTTCACACCGACCTTAGAACCCGAGGATTTACGTTTCACTCTTAAACATACCGACCGATTCAACGTTGTATAAGTCCTCAAAGACCAGCAGAAGAGATCAATGATGATGGTTGTGCTCACCCTCTTGAGCTGTAGATAATGACACTTCGAAAATACTGGATAGTTCTTCAGATTGAGATTTCATTTCAGGAATTTCAACAGGCACTCTGTCGCGAACCCGTTTTATTTGGAGTGCTAGTAGATAACTAAGCGCTGCGAGGATGCCTGCAATTGCACTTGGTGAAACATACACTACGAAAGACATAGCTATTCCCACAAATTCTGCGACAAGGGCAATAAGAAACACTGAAAATATAACTCCACGGACTGATTTTACTAGTTCATTTGAAGCAGCAGCAGGCGCGACCATTATCGCATAAACAAGTATTGCACCTACAGCTTTGGTAGCAAGGGCGATAGCAAGAGCTGAAACAATGAGCATCAGGTAGTGATAGGCTCTTGCGTTCATCCCGTGTGCAACCGAACCTTCCATATCAACACTGACATAGACGAACTCTTTATTGAACATCAAAGTAATGAGCCCTAAAAGAACCGAGGTGCTTGCCAACATGATTACATCAAGATTATTGAGAAGCAGGATATCACCAATGAGATATCCCCAAATCTGAGGAACTCTATAAGGTGGTATATAGTACATTAAAAAGACTGCAAGACTCATTGAGAACGCAAAAGAAACTCCGACTGCAACCTCCATTTTTTGAGTAATTCCTGATTCCCCTGCATATCCTGTGAAAACCGCTACTAGTACGCTAAATAATAGAGCTCCAAGTACAGGGTCGAACCAAGGAGCAAGACCAGAGTCCTGTAAGAAGATTCCAAGAGCAGTCCCTCCAAGCGCAGCATGAGCAACACCAGATGCCATAAATGAAAGACCACGAAAAACAAGAAATGTTCCACTGGCAGCTGCAACAATGGCAATCAACACAGCAGCAATAATAGCTCTTTGAAGAAAAGGACTGTCAAGAATCAACTGGATTATCTCAATCATGACGATCAATTCCTGAGTCCTTAGTCATACAATATCGGTGTCCCGCATATTCTACAATTCTTGCTGTTGGACCATAGACTTTCTTCATCAGTTCAGGATCCATGACGCTGCAGGGCTCACCAATTCCAACAACAGTGTTCTTCAGAAGTAAAACTTCATGGACAAGAGTGTGGATTGGATTAAGATCATGGGTAACCATGATAATACTGACTTCATTCTCTTTGTGATATTTACCTAGTGCTTCAACAATAAGGTCTTGGCTCTCTGTGTCAGTACCTGCTAATGGTTCATCAAGTACTAGTATAGAACCTTCACCGGCTAGAGCTCTTGC
>JAEORI010000338.1 GCA_016840965.1 Candidatus Thorarchaeota archaeon
TCAACATCCCCAATGATAATTTCATCAGAGGTTACAGTCTCATTGAAGATTGTTGCTTGAGTAGCTGGGATGAATAGTATTAAAGCGATGACTCCAAAAAGCACTAGTGAGAACTTTTTCAAATTTTGTCACTCCTTCCATAAACCAAATCACAACTATAGTGATGTGACAGGTAAGAAAACAGAATAGATTTTGAATATTAGTGACTCTTTGAAAGAATAATGGTAGCGTTTTCTCAACTGAAATGGCACAGAATAGGCTGAAATATGCAATTAGAACTAGTTTGTTGGTATTTAAATAACATTTCAAAGAATCCCATCACCAAATAGACTTGTAAAATTGTACTAACCATACAGATATAGCCAAAATACTCCAGTTTCCTATTTATGAAGGATGATGGATGTATAGAAAAGGTCACAATCACAATCTTTCCGCCGATGTCTGGAATAGGGATTATTGAAGCTGATCCTATAGTTAAGGACGAGGATGCCTGTGGAGACTCTTCAACTCCTGTAGTTACTTCAAAAGCAGATACAGTCATTGTTAAGTTGGTATCTAGTGACCCGATGGAAAAAATTAGTCAATTGTTAGAGCAAGCTCAGGTAAAGTTTGGAGAGAACATTTGTATAAGATGGGTGAGCTATGAAACTAAAGAGAAATCTGATGATGCAAAAGAGTGGCTAAACGCAGCACTTAGAGGGAGTGGGGATTCTACTGTACTTGATGACCAGGGATTCTCAGCATTCATTGGAGCTTCTGCTCCGAGAATTTCTATCAATAACAGGTTGTCTTTTGTGGGCATGATTCCAAATGAGAACCAATTTCTTACAAGGATTGCTGCAACAATCAGGATTGTTGACGAAGGCACGCACAGATAGATATTCGGAATCACGATAATAGAGCAACCAGCTCTTCTTCGCTGATGTTTCCTCCACTTACAACAACTACAACACATTTTCCTTTGAATTCTGAAATTCGCTCTAATAGTGCTGCAGTTGATACGGCTCCTGCACCTTCAATGACAAGCCCTTCCTTTTTATACAAAACTCCAAGAGCCTCCAAGATTGACTTCTCCCGGACTAATACAATCCGGTCAAGATACCTCTGTATAATATCAAGAGTAATTGAGTCATGCTCTACTCCGCCCATCAGCCCTTGGGCCAGTGAGTCAGATTCTTCAGCGTCGACCCAGTGACCTGCTTTCCAGGATTCGTATACTTCTGGAGAAGCCTCGGATTGGACACCAATCATCTCAGTTTGTGGGGATATCGTTTTTACTACAGTAGCAATGCCTGATATGAGACCTCCACCACCAATTGGTACGATTACTGAATCAACTTTTTCAATTTGTTCAAGAATTTCGAAGCCAGTAGTCCCAGCGCCAGCAATTATCATCGGGTCGTTATACGGGCTTACATAAGTCAAACCTCTTTCTTTTGCTAATCGTCTGGCATAATCCTCAATATCTGCATAACCAACATCTTGGATTACACTGACACCTGCATCTTTCATCTTCTTCAATTTCACAACTGATGCCTCTTTTGGAAACACAACATGGGCAGAGATTCCAAGAGTTTCCGCTGCAAAAGCAGTACCCAAACCATGATTACCAGTGGAGGCTGTAATCACACCTTTCGAGGTTTCCAATTTAGAAAGCGTCAGTAATCTGTTCAATGCCCCTCTCACTTTGAATGACCCTGTGACTTGCTCGCTTTCAAGTTTCAGAAAAACAGAACCCTCAATCAAATTACTAAGATATTGAGATTTGTGCATTGGGGTTGTTTTAATGTAGTTCTTAATACGAACACGAGCCTGCATGATATCATCAATCGAAACCATCGAATCATCTCCAATATTAGCTTCAAAGTTCAATGACTACTAGTGGGACATATAATTCATCTTGACTCACTCCTCCGTGATGACCTAACATCTGAGGAGGTTCTATTCCCGGGAAACAGTTAATGATTGCTTGGCCCTCATTAAACATAATGGTATAATCGCCAATTCGATCACCTAATCGTGGATGTGGCTTCGAAAGACCAAACCAGCCATCTTTGATTAAATCTTCACTTAAATAGACATCACACATTTCACTCAAATCCCTCTCCATGTAGTTCTCAAAGGCGCCTATCTTAGATTTCCGCACATAGCAAAAGCCAGTCCGAGTATCTCCACATATGGGCAGAAACAAACAGTCCATCAGTTTAGGATGGTCTCTAGTATAGATGACATTTTCAAGGGGGACATCACTGAAACCATGGTCCGCTGTGATAATCAATGTTGTATTGGTATCAGAAAGATATTCAATGAATTCCTGTAGTTTCATATCAAATTCTTTAAGATGTTCTTTTGCTTCAATACTTTCACAACCAAGAATATGACTGATAGTATCTAACATTGGCCAGTATGAGTAGATATAGCTCTTTGTCTTAGTTTTGAAAATGGTAGTTCTTATTCTATCAAAAAAAGTGTCAATATCTGAATATCCGATTCTGCGAGCTGATCCAGAAAGGTTCAGTGTGTACGCTGATTCGACAATTTGGTCATCATAGATAATTGAGTATTCTCGCTTCGTGTCAGCAAAGATGCTTTTCACATCTATTACATTAGAAATCGGAACGCCAATGGGAGTTCCATTAATAGCATTAGTGAATGGGAGAATGCGAGAAACAAGACCATACTCTTTCAGATGAACATACCAACCTATCACTGCATGCTGCTGCGGTGCAAGTCCAGTAAGGAATGTGGTAATAGCGGAGCCAGTGGAAGGTGGAAAAACGGATGTGATTGAGCCTTTGAGATTCTTATGTAGTGTTGTTCCATTTCCATATCGTTGAAGGTAGTTGTATCCAAGTCCATCAAACACGATGAGGACTATGTTCTTTGATTCCTTCAACGACTCAAGTGATTCCAATGGAGTATATGGGCTTGCTACTCCTGAAGCCAATCCGATGGAACTCATGAGGTTGACAATACTATTGGAAAAGTCTGGTTTTGTTCTCATGATATTTCATTCCTACATGAACTTCGACCAATCATGCCTTTTGATGCTGAACAATTGGATCCTCTTGAAGAACTAGGTCTAGGGATTCAACCAATTGGTCTGCATTTTCTACAGTAAAAACCAAAGGTGGTTTGATTAAGAGAACATTTTGAAGAGGACCATCAAGACTAATGAGAAGCCCAAGGTCACGAAAACGTTCCACAACGTACTTGGTTTCCTCTGTAGCAGGTTCCAAGGTTTCACGATCACGAACAAGTTCGACACCGATGAAGAGACCCCAGCCTCGCACATCTCCAATGATTGAGTGCACATTCATTAGTGCTTTCAAACGCTTGAATAGATACGCACCAACCTTCTTTGCATTCTCTTGCAGATTTTCTCGTTCAATCTCATCCAGAACACTAATACCTACTGCACATGAAACTGTGTTACCTCCAGTTGTGCTGAAAAACTCCATACCAGTTGTGAATGATTCAGCTATCTCGCGAGTCGTGACCACAGCTCCAATCGGATGGCCATTACCAATCGGTTTGCCCATTGTTACAATATCTGGAACGACTCCTTGAGTTTCGAATCCCCAGAAGTAATCCCCCATTCTCCCAAAGCCTACTTGTACCTCATCCACGATGCAGACTCCACCAGCTTCTCGGACATACTTGAAAGCGTCTTTGAGATAGTTTCTGGGAAAA
>JAEORI010000339.1 GCA_016840965.1 Candidatus Thorarchaeota archaeon
CAGCGAAGCAGATAATGAAAAAGAATCCGATTCCATACTTTCGCTGATTCTGAATAACAGAAATGCCAATGAGTTTTGGCTTGTACAGCTCATATCAAGAGCACTACGAAAGAGAGGCGAAGAGATTAGCAGTTTGTGGGGTTGATATCATGCAAATTCCTATTGATTTCGATAAGGCACTAATTGATGCAGGGACTGTTATTATTCTGATACTGATATTCTCTATAATTGTCTATGCAAAACGAGTCCGAGAAATTTACTCTGACATTGGTCTAGACACAAAACGCGCATTGATAGCATATTCCATTACTGGGATTTCAATAGCGTTAGCCATCGTGATACGAGTTCAAGAACCGCTAAGGTTCATGTTTACAGGTACTATAGTTATGTTTCTCGGAACCATTGTAATAGCTGAAACATGGATTCTCTTTTCACCCGCACGTGCAAAGCGGGGAACAGTCATAGCGACCCTCATTATCATAATTGGTTACACTAATAATTTCTTGGAAGAATTCTTTGGATTCCCTATCTATTTCATGATGATTGAGATATCCATTTTATTAATCGTGGCTGTTTACTTGGCGGTAGTACTCTTGCGTGAAAACCCCTCGACTTTCTCAGCGTCATTACTTATTGTTATATTATTGTATATGTCAATTTGGATTATCGGAGCCATAGATTGGACATATGCCCATCCGCAATATTATATTGTGCAATATATTCCCGCTATCGTAGCTTCTACAGTTTTTATTTCGATCAGGAAACCATGGCGAACTACACTAACTACCTTCATATTGTTTTTCACCATAACAATCGGATTACCACTAATTATTGCCTCGAATCGCGCTCAAAGTTGGCCTATATTATTGTTTGTCGGTGTTGAATTATTCGCAGCATTATGTCTAATTGCTCCTTTAGAATATTTCTTGGAACAAGCAAACCAAACTGGTGCTAGAATGCCTTTATACCTAGGGGCTGTTGTTATCTTTATAGCAGTACTAGTTTCTACACATTCTTTATCTTGGACCTTGTTCATTAACCAGAGACTCGCTTGGAATCGATATCTTATCTGGGTTGATGTCCTCATTGGTTCTTGTGCTATTATCGCGTTTATGCTTGCAGCTGTGTCATCATTCTACGGTGACTGGGTACAAACATTCACCCGTGAAGCAATGATTATCTTTGGAACATCTGCAGCATATTTGACATTTCCTGATACCCAACCAACCACTATATACAATGACCTTGTCTGGATAGCACTATTAGCGATTGCTACTATAGGTACACTCATGTTCATTCGTTTGGCTATTCGAATAGCAAGAGCCGGGGGAGTAGCTGCGGCTAGAAGATTGATGATGTTCATCATTTCTGCTCTTATGATAGCAATTGTGTCAATATACTCGGATAGTATTCCGCCAGAACCTCCTGCAATTCCAGTGACAGCCATATTGATTTTGTTACTGGCAGGTGGAATAGCAGTCTTCAGTAGCCCTCCAGTAACGGCACGTTTATCGCGCTCAGTCGAAAATTTGGAAGAGCTCAGAGAATATGGCGTAGAAGAAGATGGCTCAATAAAGATACAATGAATGGGTGTGATTCATGAAAATCCTGAAAGCCGTTATACTCGGTGACACAGAGTGCGGAAAAACCTCATTCACACAACGATACACAACAGGGAATCTGCCCGATCCAAATTTCCTTCGCACCACAATAGGAGCAAGTTTTGACACAAAGAAGGTCGCTACAAATTCTGGAAATGAAGTGACATTGTCCATTTGGGATTTTGGAGGCCAGCTACGTTTCATCGAGCAGCTGAAATCAATGATTCGTGGAGCTTCTGTTGGCCTCCTATTCTTTGATGTGACCAGATTGCAGACCTTGGATAATCTTGAGAGCTACTGGATCCCGGCTATAGAAGAGAACAGCGTTCTCAAGTTGAATCAGGGAGATGGCAAGCGATTCATGATTGTCGCAAATAAGGTTGATTTGATCGACTCTGAGCGAATGGACTTCGTTTCCGATGAGATGCAATATCTCATGGAGAAATATGAAATGGGCGGTCAACTGATCTCCGCAAAAACTGGGATTGGCCTTGATAGACTTGATGAGGGTTTTATGGCTATTGTTGAACGTTTCGCACCTGATTAGCTTGTAAATTATCCACCTGGACTGCCTTTCCAGGGTGAGTCTTTCCACATGACATCCCAGATTAAGTCCTCAGTGAGAGTTTCAGGCTCGATGACTGCCTTATGTAGTTCCTTCAGGAGCGCATGGTGACGAAGCTCATCCTCACGAATCATCATTGCAATTGCCTTGACCTGGTCATTGTCACTCTTGTCTGCAAGCTCTCCGTAGGTTTCAACAGCCTGTTCCTCCATCTCGATATGGGCTTCAATTCCTTTAGCGATTTTATCCCGTTCCTTCTCACTGATAAATGGAGTAGGACCTTCAACAGCTTTTCGAAGTGATTTGAGTAGGGCTGCATGCTTCTTAGAATCTGTTGAGACCGCCAATAGTAGGTCTTTTACAAATGCGTTTCCGAGCTGTGCAACGTTCTCCTCAACAATTTTCACAATTTTCAATTCGAGGTCGATCTGTTTATCGATGAATGCAAGAGTTTCTTCCTTGTTCATGTCTGGTTCACTCCAGATTTCAACAGAGTCAAGAGTTCTCTGTCCACTTAAGGGTGTTCTCAAAGGGCAACTAATCGGATTTGACTACTTCATAATTTATATCTGTGATGAGGCAAAGCAGTTCGTAGTTCGAATTTCAATACAGGATGTAGTTCAAACATGGCAAAGGCAGTTGTTTACACCGCACCAAAATGCCCGCACTCGCAAAAGGTGAAGGAATTCCTAGCTAGTATTAATGTTGAAGTTGAAGAGAGATGCGTTTTCGAAACTCCAAGCACCATAGAGGAGCTTCGCGAATTCAGTGGTCAAATGGCTATTCCTGTGACTAAGATTGATGATGACTTCTTTATCGGGTTTGACCGCCGGACAGAACGTAGACTCAAACGTAAACTAGGAGTGTGATATCATGTACGACTTGATAATAATTGGTTCAGGTGTAACAGGATATGGTGCGGCTATGTATGCTGCCCGTTTGGACCTTAGTGTTGCAGTGATTGGCGATGTCGAGGGAGGAACCATCACACTCACTGATGATGTTGCGAATTATCCTGGCTATATTCAGCTCACAGGTCAAGAACTAGCTGATAAGCTAAAGGAGCATGCCTTGGACTACCCTGTATTCATAGACGTAGGTCTGGTAACTGACGTCTTTAAATCAAAACAAAACTTCTTCTATGTTGTCACTGAGAATAAGACGTTTCTAGCAAAATCCATTCTCTTTGCCACGGGCATGAAAGAACGTGAGCTTGAGGTTCCGGGTCATGATGAGTTGAAGAACAAAGGAGTAAGTTACTGCGCCTTATGTGATGCACCATTGTACAAGGATAAGGTTGTAGGTGTTGTCGGTGGGAGCGACAGTGCTGTCAAGGAAGCGCTCCTTTTAGCTAAATACTGTCCCAAGGTCTACATCATATACCGGCGTGAGAAGATACGTCCTGAACCTGTGAATGCCCGTCGCGTTGCTAGAGAGCCAAAGATAGAAGTCATAACAGAGACCAATGTTATTGAGGTCCTTGGTGATCAGAAGGTCATTGGTGTCAAGCTCGATAAACCTCACAATGATTCAGATATATTGCCCTTGGATGGTATCTTCATTGCGATTGGAGGTATTCCCTATTCAGATATTGCGAAGAATCTTGGTGTTGAACTCAACGAGAAGGGAGAGATTAAGATTGACCGCTCAAGTCGTACAAACGTCGAAGGAGTTTATGCTGCTGGTGACGTAGTTGATAGCGAGTTCAAGCAGGCCATCACAGGTGTTGCTGAAGGCGTCCACGCTGCCTACCAGGCATATAAGTACGTGAATGAGAACGAGTTCGTCTTCACATGTGAGGAAGAGTAGGATTCTACTCTGCTTTCAATGCGATTCGCCATGGATAAAGCTCTGCGTGAAATATTCCAGCTTTGACTGCAGGGTCGTTTGTCATAATCTCTAGGGCTGCCTCTCTTGATTCTGCCTCGATCATAGTCAAGCCAATCAGTACTTCAGAGAATCTTCCAGCCATTGTGAGGATGCCTTTTTCTAAGAGAGATTGGAGGTATTTGAAATGCTCAGAGACCTTCTCTTCAGTGCCCTCAATTCCGTAGTCATTAGCTGGTCGCAACATTATAACATATGATTGGGTTTCCATAACCTAGGAGACCTAATCCCTCTATAATCAGTTTTGGAAGTGTCAACTATCAATCGCTTCGAATAGTTTCTCTACAAACATCTCGACTGGTGATAAACCATCAATCGTTGTGGTCTCATTAATGATAGTCTTTGGTACTCCAAAAACAGCATACTTAGTAGTCAGTTCTTGAAACTCAAGTGACTCAATCATTTCAGAGGAAATTAGTGGGTTTAGTATAGCTGCTTGATGTGCGAGTCTTGTCATATCAGGACAGTAGGGACATTGTGGGGTGACAAAGACTTTGATGTTGACTGGTTTGTCAATTGACACAATATCCTCTATTACATCTGGTGGCAAAGGAGCTGTTCCTGTTGAAACATCGATGATTGACCCGACCAACGCACCAAACTCATGACCTGCAGGTATTCCATAGAATTTGACATTGTACTTGTCAGTTCCATGAAGCACAATTGCAGGGTGATGTTCAACACCCCATTCTTTTGCCTCCCCGACATCTAAAGACCCTTTATGTTCTACAATGGTTATCTTGTCAGATAATTCAGCAAGTTGCTCGACCATGTCTTTTACATCATTACAATAGAGGCAGTTCTTTTCCTCCAGAAAGAGGTGTGCTGTTACTTCATTGTCAATCCTAGTGAACAGTTCGCGAACCTGTTCCCTGGTAGCATCATCCATTTCTACTACCATGTCTAACACATCCTGAATTTGTTTCTGCAAGTATCCGTTATATTCGCTTTGATTTAGTAGTAGAAAAACTAGTGGATGTTTGAGAGGCGGCCAGTTTCATTATTCACATCAGTAATTGGAGTTTCAAGAACCCTGACAACGGCTTTTCCTTTACGTTTAATAATTTCGACCATCTCATCCTGAGAGCGGATAGTAAAACTCTCACCTTCCTTCAGGTGATCCATTACCCCACGTCCAAGTGGACCGTTGAGGTATTTTGAATACATCCTCTCTATTTTGGCGATTTCTTGCTCCCTCGATGACATTGCAAGTCCTCTGTCTTGCGTTGTGATGTAACTTTTCTAGGATTCTCCTTCATTTAAATCTACCATGGGTGGGCGCGAAATGGGTATTTACACCCAAGTTATTCTATCTAATTCGATTAGTTCCTCCAATGCAAGTGGAATATCCGATTCATCCTGCAATCTCTTGTCAGCTTGGAGTTCAGTTTCTTCACTCACACCAAAATCTTCGAGTTCTGAGCAGTTGAATAGTGGTGAAACATCTAACTTTTCGAACTCATTCTCAGTTGGGTGATCACTATAGAGATAAAGCTCAGCAAGTTCCTCACAATTTTCAAGGGGCCTGAGGTCAAGTTTTGTCAAGTGATTTCCAGCAATATCTAAACTAGAGAGGTTTTCAGCCTTCGATAGTGGACTGATGTCTAGTCTTAACAGACCATTCATGGCCAGTCCTAGACGTCTCAGCTCTGTGCATGAAGATAATGGAGCGAGATCAATCTCTTCTATACCATTTCCCCCTAATCGAAGAATTCTGAGGTCAATACAATTACTGAATGGTGTTAGATCAATGGTCTTAATCTGATTATGATGAAGGTAGACGAACTTCAGCTTGGTGCAGTTTGATAATGGTTCTAGGTCTATTTTGGTGAGCTTGTTGTACATTAAATTCAATTGCGACAGATTCGCACAGTTCGACAGAGGCCGCAGGTCTATTGACTTTAGTTCGTTATTCTCCACTTCAAGAGTTTCTAGATTTGTGCATGTTGCTAGAGGTCGAAGTTCAATCTCTTTCAATCCATTATTGAAGAGCCTTAGCCGTTTGAGAGATTGGACAGAACCAAGAGATTTTAGATCTACGATGGACAGCTGATTAGCACCAAGGTTGAGTTCTTCTAAGCCTTCGCACTCTGCTAGTGGTTTTAAGTCGATTTCATTGAATTGATTTTTGAAGAGAGACAGTTTCTGAAGACTTGAAACTCCCCTCAGTGGCGAGAGGTCAATCTCCTGTAATGAGTTACTTCCCAAATCAATTTCCTTCAACTTAGGAATTGTGAGAACGGTCTTGAGATCAATCGAAGTCACTCCTTTTCGGGAAAGATCTAGAATAGTTTCTTCCTCATCAATCTCAAGTTCACGTGATTTTCCTTCTTTATCGGTATAGATGATAATGGGAACATCCACCTTGCATTAACCTCCATTAGCCAGAGAGGGATGACTATCGGGTACATTAAAGTATTCAAGGTTGCCGGAAATGGTGTTTTCACTCTAGAAATTAGAAAAATGTTAATGTTAGTTGGTTTCTCAACAAAC
>JAEORI010000340.1 GCA_016840965.1 Candidatus Thorarchaeota archaeon
CATACCTATCAAAATGACATCCCGAATCTCAGTCACATTCTGAATGATAGCACTGGGATATTCAAAGGTGTAGTCCTCAAAGAGACTGATAGTGACTGGAGACCCATTTGTGGTGAGTTCTACAATCCCTATCTTGTCTGCAGCCCAGTATTCTAATTCGTACATCGGATATTCATCACCAAGGATAAAATAATCATCATAATCAGAAATAGTAGAAACAGGATTTGTTGGATAGGCATATTCAGTACTGGGAGCAGCGGCAATTCCAATAAGGCCAATTAGAATGACTAATGATAATCCTCTAGTTATGACTAATGTTTTACGAGAACCCTCCATAAGTGACCAAAGAAAATGTGCATTCTAAATAAATGAAATTTTCTATGAAAATTCAGGAGCTGATAGAAAATCGTACTATTCCTACAAGCATCCGCATTACTTAAGGGTCAGAGCAGTCTTTAGAATGGACTATGTCACTAGAGATTTACAGTGCAGTTTTCTGGGTCTTCGCAATAGTTTCAACATACCTAAAGGATAAAGCTTCAACAGGTGAGAAGAAGGTTGCATCCCTGACCACCTTTGTTAAGATTATTCCAGCATTGAGTGCTGCATTATTTGTCCTAATCTTTCGATTACCAACCTTATTTACAATCCTGCTGACTGCTGCACTAGTGTTCTGTATGTTTGGAGATATTGGAATGGAGGCAGATCTCATACCAGGGATTGGCATGTTTCTGATAGCTCACATTCTCTACACGATTAATTTCCTGTGGCAAGCTACGACAACAGGGTTTGATATACTACAGGGCATAATTGCTGTTGTTTGTATGGGTTTAATGGTACTGTATGTCTTCATTCTTATCAGATACCTTCGCGCTTCAGGTCCGGAAGTCCCGCCGTTCATACTGAAAGCAGGGACTTTGTATTTCCTCTTGATTTCTGCAACACTCAGCACAGCTTTATTCCTCTGGTTGACTTCTGATAACATACTTGGATTGCTTCCTGTCATTGGTGCTCTCTTCTTCATACTTTCTGATTCTCTGATTGCAATCAACGAGTTTCGCCAGAAAATATCACACCATGAGTTCTATATCATGCCAACATACTATCTTGCAATCTTCCTGCTTTCACTAGGTGCGTTTGTGTTTGTATTCTGAAAGAATCAACACAGAAGTCGGTTACAAAGTTTGATAAGACAAGGAACCTTCAAAGGCGGAGGGAACTTGTGTGAACAAGGACGAGCTACTGGACGCAATTGATGCCAAACTGAAGCAGCTGAATCTTCCAGAGCTGATTATTCCAGAGAGCATACGTCCGGTTGCGATTATGACACGTGAGAGAAGGCAGCTTGGCGAGCTTGAAAAAGAGCTGCTCCAGATACTAGAGGAAATTAAATCAGACAAGAGAGTTCCGAGAATCATTACACGGATAGCCAATGTCTATCTTAAGGAAGCGTCATTTGCTCGAGCCATTGTGCTCTATGAGTTAACATTAGGACTTGATAGTAAACAGGTAAGCGCATGGATAAACATGGGTCTCTCGTATCTAAATGTGTCAAGCCCCAAAGAAGCCATTAGTTGTTTAGGGAGCGCATTAGCAATAGACCAAAGAAATGCCCTAGCAATGGTTTACCTAGCAAATGCACAGATGAAACTCGGAGAACTCAATGATGCAAATACGAACCTCGATAGAGCTATCTTTATTGATTCGAATATGGCAAGAGCTCTGCTTGGTAAAGGAGCATATTTTCGAGCAAAGGGAGAGCCAGATGTTGCTGTGACCTGGCTTAGGCGTGCACTTTCCATGGATCCTAATTTCCAGCCAGCATTAATGGAGCTTGGCAGTGTTTATCATGCGATAGGCAGGTATGAGGATGCCATTGAGGTTTTGAATAAAGCGCTCAAGATAGACCCAAATCAAACATTTGCGCTCTCGACGATGGGTGATGTCTATGTTGACCTGCATGACCTTGAGTCAGCCCTTTCCTTCTATGATAAAGCAGTCAGCATCAAATTTGATGACCCCGAGCTCTGGATAAAGAAGGGAGATATCCATAAGGCCTTGAAGTCATACCAGCAAGCATCCAATGCCTATCAAAAGGCAATAAATGCCAATCCTGAGCATGTGGAGTCGTGGGTAAAGAATGGGGCGGTGATGTTGCTTCTTGATGACGAGGGAACAGCATTGGAATATCTGAATACAGCTCTTGCTCTTGACCCAAGTAATTCAGATATTTCGCATCAAAGAGGGCTCATATACTACTCGCTGGAAAGGTATGAAGAAGCTCTTGCTGACTTCGATGCTGCTTTTTCCACAAACCCTGGAAACCCTGAGAATCTCTATTATCGTGCAATGATGCTAGAGCATCTAGATAGAAAAGCTGAGGCAAGACGCACATGGATAGTAGCACAACGACTATATGAGGAGATTGGCAATATTACGAAATCTGCAGAGTGTAAAGTACGGATTCGGCGACTCAGCTAGACAAACTAAAATACGTTTTGCATAAATTGAGTAAATCACCATCATGGTTATTAATCACTAATGAATGAAATTTGATGGCAATGAGGAAAAATGACAGAAGACTACGAAAGACTAGTCAAGAAGAATGGACGAAAAGTAAAGTGGAGTGAATTCGTAGGATCTACGACATTCATTGAATCAAAGAACCTTGCAAGATACGTTGGCTGTGAGCGACTTTATCTAAAATTTGAAGGGGGCAATCCAACTGGTACTCAGAAGGACCGTATCGCTCTTGCAATAATGGACTCAGCAAAACAGCAGAATGCTAAAGCAGTTACTACAGCTACTTGCGGGAATTTTGGAGCAGCACTTGCATGGGCTGCAAGAGTGTTCGATATCCAAGCTCATATTTTCATCCCTGAGGGGTACCATGTACCAAAAGATCGGATGAAACGAATCAAAGAAACTGGAGCTGAACTGCACTTTGCCCCTGGTCAGTACGAAGACCTCGTGGAACTATCTAGTAAAACAGCAAAGGAAGAGGGATGGTTCGATGCAAATCCGGGAGTCAATGGTGTCAGAGAAATTTCTATTGAAGCATATGCTGATATTTCGCAGGAGATATATCGAGACATTAGAAGAGCTCCAAATTTTGTCTTTGTGCCTGTTGGGAACGGGACCACAATAGCAGGAATCCATCTGGGGTTCAAGCGATTGTACGAGGCTGGTAAAATCCAATTTATGCCAAGAATGGTTGCGACAAGCACAAGACGCGGTAACCCTATCGTCAAGTCATTCAGAACGAATAGTCGAACAATTCAAGACTTGCGCAGAGATGAAATTAAGGAAACCAAGTTCAATGAACCACTGACTAATTGGCATGCATATGATGGGCAGGAAGCACTGGATGCTATATACGAGTCCAAGGGTTTTGCTGACTATGCCTCTGAAACCAAGATGGTGGAATTCTCTAAATTGCTTAGGCAAGAAGAGGGTCTGTACGTACTTCCTGCTGCAGCTAGCACCCTAGCAGTAATGCATGACCTAGCCGATGACAAGGTCACGATGAAGGGAACTTTTGTAGCAATACTCACTGGTAGAGATTTCGAGTAAGAGTACAATTACAGAACAAGTTTCATTGTGATGTTACCATCAGCTTCAACTCGCTGGACGACGAAGCCAAAGGTTTCATAGAAATGTTGCAAGGGAATACCCAACTCATTTTCCGCCTCAGTGTCAAGCTCAATTGCTTGGAATCCATTCAGTATAGCCCACTTGATAATGGTGGTGAGCATGATTCTTCCTATTCCCTTCCCTTTTGTTTTAACAGCGAAAGTATCCAAATAGAATGTAGCTCCTTGCTCTCGTTTTACTCGATAACCTAGTATCACGCCTTCAGGATTGCCATTCACAACAATGAAGAGTAGTAAAAGGCATTCTTCATTAAGACGGATTTTGAGCTCTTCAGTATTGTAGCGAAGAGATTCTCTAAATGAATATGCTTCAATCTCTTTGAACCAAGTTTCATAATGTTCAGACCAAGATTCAGGCATCACGATACGTAACCGTTCCCCAAAAAAGGGAACAAGTTGTAGCCGCATCTTTTCCCAAATATCTTGGGAAACTGGGGAATCCATGCGTTTACACCTCGCTGAGGAATTTATTGATCTAAACCATGTCTGCGGGCTGCTGCTGCAATAATTTTCTGGATTAGCTGGTCATAAGTGTAACCAGAATTCATAGCCATATATGGATAGAAAGAGATGTCTTTATTCTCCAGATCAAAGTCCATCCCAGGTAAAGGATTAATTTCTAGGAAGTATAGTTGTTCATTATCATCCATTCGATAATCAATTCGCGCGAAGTCTGGGACTTCGAGTAAGTCACAGATTTCAAGAGAGATCTTCTCAATTTTTCTCTTTAGTTCTTTAGGAATTTTCGCAGGGCATATGTAGTGGTCTAGCTCCTCATAGATTGTCTTTGCACGTTGACCATAAACACCACCAACATCTGCAGGGAATTTCGAGAAGTCAATCTCCAAAATGGCAAGGACTTCGGGTTTTTGACCAATACAATCGAGGATGCCCACGCTGAACTCACGTCCTTGGATAAACTGCTCGACCAAGATCGGTTGAGTATACTCTTGTAACATCGCGCTTAGTTTCTTTACCAGTTGTTTCCTATCGGACACAACATTATCCTCATTGATACCTACTGATGATCCCTCTTCGTTTGGTTTAAGGATGGCTGGAAATTTGAAGTCAAGTTTGTTGACCTGTCTTCTGCTAGATATGATGTGAAACTCAGGAGTCAGTATGTTATGAAAAGCCAAGAATTTCTTTGTCCAGCCCTTATTCAGACAAACTGCTGTTGAGAGAACATTGGCACCCACATATGGAATACCAAGCATCTCCAAGATTGCAGGAATATGGGATTCTCGACTCTCTCCACGAACACCCTCCGCTCTATTGAAGACGAGATCTGGTTTGACTTGCTTCAGGGTTTCAAGTATATTCTCATCTGCTTCGATGAATATGTAGTCATGGCCTGCTGATTCTATTCCATGTCTTATCATCTCAATAGTGTGAGGCGGGTCATATTCTACTTCAAATTCTGATTCGCTTTTTCGCGTGTTTAGTACAAGTGCAACTTTCATGGAATATCAACACAAAAAACATATACACATTCGTATAAATTTTTGATACATTGTCAAATTTGCCATTTTAAGGGTCTAGAGCTCGAAAGAATCAACCTCTTCTTTGAAAATTGACATGACTTTGTCCTTAAGATCGGTAGGAATACTGATAGGTTCATAGACGGTAATGAATTTCTTGAACAGCTCGTCCTCCCGCTCCTTTGCTTCATTATACATTTCTGATGATTTGAAGTCTTCAACTAATCCTCCTTTTGCATTCTTTCTAACAGCAGAATAGAATGCAAACAATTGCTCATCCATTGCTGTATCAGAATGAAGATAGGGTAGATTTGAAGTGCCGCCAAAGAGTGTGAATCGATTTTTGTGCTCTCTATTGAGCATGTTTTCTCGGAATCCAACTAACGAAGGGTCAATCCCACCGCCTTCACAAAGGAGGTACATCTTTGCGCAAATCGTACAATGATGGCACCACTTATAGTCGCGACCAGCCTCAGTTTCAGTGAAGCAGCTCATCTGGTATTTTGCTATATCTGGATACCTATGAGCAAGTGTTCTCTGCACCATCATGTCCATCAAAGGTTCTATTAGACTACCTGTACCGACGGAACGACCAGAGAACATCTTAGTCATTTGATCGATATGTACAGTCCAGTTGTGAGTCTGGTCCCAACAAGGATTCACGAGCCATCCATACTTGTCCATGTATGTTGCTGAAGTGGTCTGTTCATTCCCGAATAAGATGTATTTTCCTTGAAGTGCGTAAGCTAATGGAATGCACTCCAATGCATATTCAGTGGACTGGAGTGCCCACCCAAACTCGGAGAAGGGAAGACCAAGATAGGGATAGTCTCTAAGCTTACCAGTTTCATGTTTTATAATGTGAAGGTCTTTGTTGAATTCTTTTTTGAACTGCTTAGCTAATGCAGTCTTGTGTTTTTCCTCGTACGTCATGCTGTGTTCAACTATGTATGCCATTTCAGGATCAAGACCTAACTCTCTTGCAACCGCATAAGTGAGAAGACTATCCTTTCCAAAACTCATTCCAACGATTGCGCGAAATCCATCTTCAACTGGGTCATCCGAGGGAATCTTGATGATGGGATCTTCGAATCTATATAGTGTATTGAAGAACCGTCGAACATATTCTACTGTATCTGTTCCATCTACTTCAGTACAGGAGGGAATGTCTCGAAAGAAATTCTCGACAAAATAGGATTCTAGAAGTGGACGACCTGAATGATAGACAATCTCAGGAACATCAAAAACGATTGGTAGATGCATTGTTGTAGCTAGCGCGAGGTTATCGACTAGAGCAAGTCTAGTTTCTTCAGGTGTTTTTTCCCAGTAATTCTTAGGGTATGTAACAGGGAGTGAGTCGTTTCTGAATTCTACAGAAAACCCATTTTTGATTGATTTGGAATGTATCTCGATCATGATAGGCACAAGTTGACTAGATGGTTTCCGAATAACTGTTGCTGTATTGATTTAAACGCTCTGTTAGATTTCATTCTTGATTCAGACTAATCGTCAACACTATCTTTTGCATTCTTCTTCTTTGCTTTTTTCTCCTGTTCTTGCCGCTCCTTTTCCTCCTTTTGTTTTGCCTTGATGGACTCTTGAATCCGATCATCCACTTCGATTAATTGCGCTATGTCTGAAAAATAAAATTTCAGACCATCTGAGAAGGTAATGACAAAAATCGCTAGTATAACAAGATACAGAATTCCCATTCCAATAGTGGCAACATATAGTACCTCGCTAGTTGAACTCACAGATTCTAACATCAAAATTACAAATCCTGCTACCTGAAACCAAACAAGCTGACAAATTATTGTGGTCAGATACCCCGCTAGCAGAACTGATGAACGATGAATCTGCTTATATCGTAAAAACCGGTCAATCTCGAACTCTTGGACCATTATGGTCCTTCTTATGTATGGAACCAATTCTTCTCGGTACCAACTCATACCAGTCATTATTGCAAAGAGAGTTACTGATACTGTAAGCATTACTGGAGTAGCTACTCCCATGCCTGCAAACCATTCTTTAAAGTCGCCTCTGAAGCTTAGAACAGAAATGGCTATGGCAATGAGGAGATGAGCTAGGAAGATATACTTCTGGTATGGATCAGACTTTTGAGGAGCAAAAGTAGTTTCATCATTGTCATTTGATTTCTCATTATTGAATGAATCCACATCTTACCTTCCAATGACTGATGAAGTGTAGGGATTCATTTCCTATTAACTAATTGACTATCTCTTAGAAATAATGAGAAGAGGGGATTGCTCCCCCTCTTAGGATATTACGTGAAAATCGCTGAAATTCCACCGACATTCGTTTCAATAATAACAGTCAGTGTTTGAGATGCAGTATCGTAGTTCGATGTTTCATAATGATTCGAGGTGATCTGCGTCCACCCAGCTGCAGTTATAATGACACTGCCAGTTCCTGTAGCACACTCAACACTGCCGCCTAATCCCGTTGGTAAATCTACGACAACGGTTACACCACCAGTTCCAGCATGCAAATCGAATGTGGCATTTCCAATTAAGATAGCAGAATCAGTCATCACTAGATCAATTCCACCAGTTGTTGTCGTGAGCGAAATGTCTCCAACATGCGCTCCATCAACCAGGGTGATTTCTATGCCTCCTGTTGAAGTGATAACATCTAACGTATAATTGACTCCACTACCTAATGTGATATTCACACCAGCAGCAGTATAATCGAGTCCGATAGTGTTACTCGTAAATGTCACTGAAGGGGCACCATCTCGTTCGAGGGTGGTATTCTGGACTTCTATGTCAATCTCGTACAACAGTGTCGCATTGTCAACAAATGTTATTGAAATACTGCCTACATCTAAATTGATGTCCAATATCACCGTATCAGTGGTGGCTCCGACTTCTGCATCAAAAGAGAAGTCAGTAGAAGCTACATTCCAATTAAACCAGCTAGTGCCAAAATAGGATAAAGCTCCAACAGCAATAGCACCTACGATTATTACTGCGAATATACACGCAACCATACTTGTGTTTCTTTGATAATTACTCATTATTTATTCACCTGTCTGTGAGACTGTAGAAAAGCGTGCCAGTTCTTTCTCAAGTCTCGATATTGCGAATCTTCTTCCAGAGCAAAGCGACGCATGATTCGCGATACATCGCCTCGTACGGAGGAGGCTAGCTTATCTAGACCATCCTCGTTCACGATAAGATTGCGAGAACTTAGCTCATTCTCGCGATTTATCAGCGCTGTCAACAGCTCCACAGCCTCGCCAATCTGATCCTCTGGAACATCTATGCCATAGACTGAGAGGCTTTTGATTATGGACTTCAGGCGCTTTGTAGTATCATCCCCAGTGGCTTGTATCATTTCGCTGATACCCATCCTGTACTCTCGTGCAGATGCACGGTAGTATCTTTGGACTATACCAGTCTGGGTCTGTTCTGTTCTTTCTTCAAAGACAAGACCAGCCTCCTTCAACTTCTGAATGTGGTGAAGGATAGTACCTGGATTCTTACCTGTTACTTCTGATAGCTGTTTTACTGTCATTGAGTCTTTCACAAGATAATCAAACACTATCTTTGCTCGAGTTGGCTCCATTAGTAACTTAATTAGATTCTTGTCTTCGATTACTTCTATGTCGTTAATTCGTTGTTTTCGTTTCTTGGAGCCGTCCATTGTTATACTCCTCCTATGAAGCTTGGACCATCCTCTTCCTCAATCTCTTGTGGAGTGAAGTCTTCATCGTCTGCAGTAAGTATCATGTATACTCTTGTGAGACCTATTGATACTGCAGGTAGCAGAACAAATGCAATGATTAGTGCCATTGGGACTGCATATACTGCCATCAAAATCATAGCAGGTTCAAAACTGCCTATTGCAAGTGGAACGATTATAACAGGAATCATCAGAACCACTATTAAGAGAATATATGAGATCCAGACTCCAAATACGCGATCAAAGTATTGGATGCCCATTCTGATTGATTTCTTGGTTGCATCAATTACAGAATAACCGTCGATTATAGCAGGAAATATCATTGACATTAATCCGCTACTAATTACAAACCAAATCACTCCCAGAGCTGAAATCAGGGGATTCATTATAGTTGATGATTCAATGCCAATAAATGCAATGTTGAGAATTTGGTTTCCAAAGAGCACGACGGAACCTAGAATTACCAACATGACTGGTCCAAGGATAAACAGGAATAGAATAATTCCACCTCCAGCCAATGAGAAGAACTTCTTCTTGTACCATGTGAAGACTCCTTCTGCAGAGGTTCCTTCGCTTTCTACAATTTCACGGCTCATTCCGAACAATGCTCCAGTGGCAACGAAAAATGGAGCTGCGAATGGCAATGCAATCAGAAAGATGCCTGTAGCTATTGTCACACCACCTGAAATAGTCAATTCGTTGAATGACTCCGCCCAGATAGTAAAGGCTTCAAGACTTTCAGGTGACAGTAGAATTGGCACGAAGACAAAAGCCGCAACGATGGCGATCAATATGATTGTGACCAAGAAAACTCCAATTATCGCTAACACGTAGGAGATCACGTTTTTGAATGCAAACTTAATGCTGATCTTCAGATCGTCAAGAAGAGTTTGGAAGCTTGCGTTTTTCATTTTTTTTTCACACCTAGAAAGATAAGAGGAGAGTGACTTGAAATTTGTCCTTCCAAGACACTCTCCAAGTTCATCACACTACACGATTGGCATATCGACGACACGCTGGGGTGCAATCTGACCACCAGTGAGTTCTTGATAGAC
>JAEORI010000341.1 GCA_016840965.1 Candidatus Thorarchaeota archaeon
ACCGGTGGTGTTGATTTCTTGACTGTTGATGAGAATGATGCTCCCTTAATCGAGATCTGGTCTCCCTCTGGGACACTCTCTGAACGAGTTCAGAAACTGCGGAACAACTTCTGCTCCTTTAATGAACGTGATGAAACAAACGAGCCATACGCTTTCACAACTGGTACTGATTGGGATGAGGTTTATTCAGTTCATGACTGGGCAAATGAACCCGCCCTCTATCCATTTTTCCCATCAGTCAACCAAACTCTCAAAGCCATGGGGGTTAGGGTCAATTTGCCAGATGGATACTGGAATCAAGGTCTTACAATGAGACGCGCTGTCTTTTTCCATGAAGTGATGACCAAGTTTATGCCTATTGCAATACTAAATGGTGAGCTTATTGTAGGGTTTAACTTCAACACAGCTTTGTCGAAATCTCTCAATAAGTCTGAAACCTCAAAACGCAACAAAGAGATGGCTAAATGGTTCAAAGAAACATCAAGATTGAATGAGTACGGAATTGGAACTGGGTCTTCGATTCCTGGACATATTATTCCCAATTACGCCAAGGTTATGAAAATTGGTATGCGGGGATTGGCAGAGGAATATCACGATCTGCTGAATAATGATCTCACTCCTACTCATCGTGAGTTCATTGAAGCACTGATATTAAGCTGTAAAACAGCTCGAGATGTTGGTCTCCGATACTCGGTGAAAGCGAGGGAGCTTGCGGATAGACAACAGGATTCTAAAAGAAAGAATGAGCTTCTGAGGATTGCTGAAATTTGTAGCAGAGTACCCTGGGAAGCACCAACATCATTTTGGGAAGCCCTTCAATCTCTTTGGATTGTTCACATGCTTGTTATGGCGGCTGAGTCTTATCCCGGAGCAGGGTTATCACATGGTCGCTGGGATCAATATATGTATCCTTTCTACAAAAAAGACATTGAGGAGGGCACACTAACTAGAAACGAGGCGAAAGAGCTCCTACAATGTTACTGGATTAAACACAATTATGTCTATGATTATCAGGGCCGTCTTGGAATAAATCAGGGTATCAATTCTAGTTTTGGACAACTAATAACATTGAGCGGGTGTGGACAAAATGGAGAGGACCTGACAAACGATCTCACTTGGTTGGCTCTAGAAGTAATTGAAGAGATGAACCTATTTGAGCCAAAGCCAAATATCCGACTTCATAGAAATACGCCACAGGATTTTCTCATTCGTGTCGCAGAGATCGTTTCCAAAGCTCAAGGTTCACCTTTTCTATTAAATTTCGATGAGCACAGCATTGATGGACTAGTTTGGCAAGGTGTTCCACGTGAGATAGCCTGGGACTATGGTATTGTAGGCTGCCTTGAAAACACAATGCAGGGAAATGATCGTTCAGACACAGTAGATGTTAACATCAATCTTGCAAAGGCTGTTGAATTGGCTCTTAATGATGGTAGAGATATGGCGTCAGGGATTCAATTAGGCTCAAAAACTGGTGACCCACTGAGTTTCAATACTTTTGATGATTTCATGAGCGCAATCAAAGCACAGCTTCAAGCTCTGGTCGAGCTCCTAGTAAATGCTGGAAATATGGCGGATACGCTCCGTGCCAAATACCAGCCTGTTCCTTATCTCAGTGCATTGATGGATGATTGCGCTGTGAATGGAAAAGATGTCAACGAAGGAGGCACTACTTGGAACTTCAACACTATTGAAGGAATGGGAATTGCTACCCTTGCAGACTCTGTAGCAGCAGTAAAGAAAATGGTTTTCGATGAAAAACGTGTATCAATGAAAGAGTTACTTCTTGCAATTCAATCGAACTATGAAGGCTATGAGGAACTTCGACAGCTACTAAAATCTAAGACTCCCAAGTTTGGGAATGATGATGACTATGTTGACGACATAGCTCGAGAACTCTCTGTTTTTTGGGCAAAAGAAGCTTTCAAACATGAAAATCCCTACACTGGACGTAAATATAGGGCCGGCTATTTGTCTTGGAATTACTATATCCCTCTTGCTCCTCTTACAGCTGCCACCCCTGATGGCCGAAGACGTGGTGAATTCCTATCGGGAGGTGTAGGTGCTGTCCAAGGAATGGATGCTATAGGACCAACCGCATCAATTCGATCAGTAGGAAAACTGAGTCTTGAAACAGTTCCCAATGGAGCTTCACATACAATAACAATTAGTCCATCGATGGTAAAAACACCTGAACATATAGAGAAACTCGCAGCACTCCTTCGTGCATATAATGAAGTTGGAGGGACCGCTTTGCAAATTAACGTGATTGATGCCAAAACCCTTCGCGATGCTCAGAAACATCCTGAAGCATACTCTAATCTTATGGTGCGAGTGACCGGATACAATGCATTCTTTACGCAAGTTGGTAGAGAATTACAGGAAGAAATCATTACACGAACGGAGCATTCACTTTAATGACTACGACTGGAATCATAACCAACATTCAGCGTTGTTCAACTGAGGATGGACCAGGTATTCGTACAACCGTATTCTTCAAAGGCTGCCCAATGTCTTGTTCTTGGTGCCATAATATTGAAACAATTAATCCTCAAGCTACTCTTGTGTGGTATGAAGTGAAATGCATCGGTGATCAAGCTTGTGTCCGTATATGTCCTGAAGAAGCTCTTTCGCTTACTCCTCAAGGTCTGAGAATAGACCGAACGAAATGCAAGGTTTGTGGTTCATGCGAGGATGCATGTCCAACAGGTGCTGTCAAAGTTATGGGAAAAGTATGGACATCTGATGATCTAGTAGAGGAACTTCTTAAAGACAAGGTGTTCTTCGAAACCTCGCACGGGGGTGTGACACTCTCAGGTGGCGAAGCAACCTACCAAGCACAGTTTGCGTTAGAAGTAGCAAAGGGTCTACAAGAAAAAGGAGTCCATGTAGCACTTGATACTTGCGGATATTGCAGTGAGAAAGTATTACGAAACTTGCTCGTTTATGTTGACTTGGTGCTTTATGACTTGAAAGTCATGGATCCAAAAAAGCACAAGGATTTTACTGGTGTTCCACTTGACACCGTACTTGCCAATGCTCGAATTGTTGCTGAATCAGGGAAACCCATCTGGATTAGAACTCCCATAATTCCTGAACATACTGATGATGAGGAAAATATTCGTGCTATAGCTCGCTTTATACTTGAGAATCTTCCAAGCGTAGAAAGATATGATTTACTAGCATTCAATAGAATGTGCATAGACAAGTATTCATTGTTTGACTTAGAATACCCTCTAAAAGACTATGACCTTATTCCTGAAGAAACGATGGAACAGCTAGCTCAAATCGCTCGTGATGAAGGCGTTGGAAATGTTGTTTGGTCAGGGATGACTCAGAGGCTCAAGAAAGAACTACACATTAACAATCAGGAGGTAAAGACCTGTGGTTGAATCTATTCTGAAACAAGATCTTGTTGATGCCATGAGGACATTTGAAACACCTAAATTCATGGTAACGAAGGATTCCGAGGGAGAACCAAATGTAGTCCCTGTTCTATCATGGACAGTTTATGAAGCTAATACCTTGGTGTATGGCGACTTCATGACATACAAAACTAGGCATAATGTAAACAATGGAAATACGCGTTTTTCAATCCTAGTCTTTACAACAGATTTAGATAGTTGGTTGATAAAGGCAAATTTTGAGTCATATCATCGCAATGATGAGATTTATGAATTCATTGCGCAGACTCCTCTCTTTCGTTATAATCAATATACAAACGCTCGAGGTGCTGGGGTTGCTGAGGCTATTTGGGCGAGTCAGAAATATGGTATGTCAAAGATGACTGTTCTTTCATCATTTCTGAAAGCAAAGATGGCTGGTCGAAAAGTACCAAGGCATGAAACAGAAGAAGGGAATATGCCTCTAAATGTATTAAAACGAATGTCTCAGATGGCTGCTGTCAAAATCATTGCGTATGTATCTGATGATGCTGATGGATATCCTGTTGCCTTTCCTGAGTTTGGAATGATTCCTGTTTCTTCAAACAGAATTGTCATGAAACGAAGAGAGGAAAAACGCAGAGGCTATTCACTACCGGATGGTTCGCGAGTGGCTATTTCGCTTGTCACCCTTGAACCTGCAGCTTTTCAGCTGAAAGGCACCTTCAGAGAGATTAACGAATCAACCGGTTTCATCCAACTTGATCGCGTTTATACCTGCTCTCTTCCAAGACCCGGTGCAAGAATTGACCTTCCTATGTTGACACCAAATATCTAGCGGATTTTTGTCAGACCAAAATGCTTTTTCTAGGCTCTGAGCGCTTTGCAATTGGTGCCTTGATTGCAAATCTGGGAGTACAGAGCTAAAGATGGTAGGCGAATCATAGTACGCGAAGCCAAAGCTGATGATGCAAGTCTCTTACATGCTTGTTTCAAGGATGTCGTTGAAGAGTATGCTTGGCTCCCAACTCTCACCCCCCACTCAAATGTTTCAGATTGGGTGAACTGGATAGATAGAACTAGACATACTCGTGAGATTCTCCTAATGGCGCTTGTTGATAGTGAGTATGCTGGTCATTTATCGCTTCAACCTGAAGAATGGCACGCATCTCAGCATGTTGCAAAACTCGGTGTTATTGTTAGAAAGGACTGTCGTAGCAATGGTGTTGGTCGATCACTTATGATATCAGCTGAATCAGCTGCAATTGCCAAGGATTATACAAAGATTATCTTGAGTACATTCGAAGACAATCAGGTCGCTCGGAAACTCTATAGCTCACTTGGATACCGTACTGTTGGTATTAGAAAGAGACATTTTAACATGCCCAAAGGTCTAATAGACGAAGTGCTAATGGAAAAAGAAATAGTTGAAGAATGAAGAGGATGGTCATCCATGTGGCGTACAATTGTAGACCACCTTAGTGAATCTCCACAGCGGTTGAAAGTTGCTGAGGCGATTGTTCGGCATGGTTTTCATGTTGAGAGTCCTGGTGTAATCAAATGTGGTGAAATTCGAATTCCTTTGAAGTCATTAGGAAATGCTCTTGGTATTGATCGTCGCACAGTGAGAGCAACTACTGAAGACATATGTGAGAATGATGAGCTCTGCGAATTTTTCTCTCTTTTAAGACCAGCAGGACCTTCGCTTGAGAAGGTAAAGGATGTTTTCGGATATGGCATTGTTACCATCTATGTTGAGTCTCCAGGATCACCTGGAATCCTATCAGAGGTTACATCCATGATTGCAGGTTATGGTATACCAATTCGACAAGTACTTGCTGAAGATGTAGCAATCTATCAAGACCCGTGTTTAAAGGTGATAACAGAGGAACCATTACCTGGTAAAGTAATAGAAACTCTTGCTGACATTCGTGGTGTCCGGAAAGTTATCATCGACAAGTAGGATTGTCGATTTACGAAACTTGAAAAGGTGTTGCACATGCGAGCGGAAGAGTGTTTCTCTAATGGATCCTGAAGCCGAAGTCACCACTCCTACTATAAGCAGTCATGATATTCCCACTAAAGAGAAGTCAGGTGGTATGTATCAGGTATGGATGCTAGCCATTTCTCTCAGTATACTTCAGATTGGCTTTGGCCTTGTAACCCCAATCTTCCCATATTATATCTCGTCCCTAGGAATGGCAGGTATTGAACTTGGAGTTCTAGCTGCATCATTTGCTATTGCTCGAATTATTCTAGCTGGACCCTTAGGAGGTCTCTCAGACCGGGTGGGTAGAAAACCCGTCCTGATAACAGCTCTTCTTGGATTTGCTATTGCGAATATTATCTACGCATATGCGTATGATGTAATAGTTATGATTTCCGCTCGTGCTCTTGAGGGGGCTGTTTCTGCTGGTTTCTTTCCAGCTGCTAACGCATTCGTATCTGATGTAACCTCTATGCAGAATCGCGGTACAGCAATGGGTTATCTTAACACAGGCAATATGGTAGGTTTCATTATTGGTCCTGCGCTTGGTGGCTTTCTAGCACAATTTCTTGGTATCAGGCTGCCTTTCATTTTGGCTGCAATTGCTACATTGATTACGATGGGTCTTGTCTATGTTCTCGTTCAAGAACCAGTGAGGAAAACAATCAAAGAGTCTTTACCAAGACCACCTATTCGACTTGTATTATCCAGAGCTCGTAGGTGTTATGGAATATTGGGAATGGCAATGTTTGCCAATATGTTTGCAATGGGTATTCTTGAAGTAGCATTCATGCTTGATGCAGTTATCAACATAGGCGTCCAGCCTTATGAAATTGGTCTATTTTTTGGTATTATTGGAATCACGATGATGATTGGAAGTGTATTGTTTGGAAAATTATCTGATATTCGTGGACGAAAATGGTTGATAGTAATAGGAGCAATGGTTGGAGCACTTTCTTTAATCATGTTCATCTTTTCTCATAATGTCACTGATCTTCTGGTTTCGGGTATTATACTCTCAATTGGGATGTCTATGAGGGGTCCTGCTATTCAAGCGTTAATCGCAGATGTCACAGAACCTACATCATATGGGGTTGTGATGGGTGTTTTTGGTGCTGTAAGCAACAGTGCTTATGCAGTCAGTCCACTCATCGGTGGTCAGATTTTCGATGATACTGGCTCTGCTGCTCTTAGTCTGCTCATCGCTAGTGGAGTTTCAGTTGTTGGTGCTGCAGCCGCATCTTTCTTGCCTCGAAATGCTGGTCAGGAGAGCTGCAAGATTGAATCCTCTCTTGAAGCTCAACATATCGATTAGCTTAACTAATTGTAGCTGAAACATATGCAACAACGCTGGAATTATCTCTGGTAATGTCTCCAGATGTAATATACTTCAAGACGTTGAACTGAGTTGCTCCTCTCTCTTTCGCAAAAATCATTGCTGCAGCAATTGGTCCCGCACCACAAATACTGACTCTGTGTCCACGTACAAAAGATAAGAATCCCTCTGGATCAAGGAACTCAAGATATTCCATTGCTTGATTGTCCTTTTTTCGTGCACTTTCCGCAGATTCGAAATGAGTAAAATCCGAACTTGCAAGAACTAGAATATCCATTTCATTCGCGAGCTTAGCCAGTGTCTTCCCGATTGACTCGCAAACCGCATATGATTGATCAGAGAGACAAATTGGTACGATTGTCACTCCTGGCCCTAAGGTATATTGTAAGAATGGGACTTGGACCTCTAAGGAATGCTCACTGCTATGTGCGATGCAGTCAAATGAAGCATATTCATTCTCCTCGACGATAGCTGCTCCCAGAACACTGTCATATTGCACGATGCCAAGTGGTGTTTGCCAATCATCATTGCAAACAGCTACTCTAGCTCCAATGCCTGTATGATTAGGACCAAGCATCACTACATGATCTGGTATTCCATCTTCAAAGACTTTCAGATAGGTATGTGCTGCTGGCATACCAGAATACATGTATCCTGCATGAGGAGCTATCACTGCTTTTAGAGACCTAGTCGTTCCTGGCTCACCATCCGGCAGGCTGCCCGGTCCAAAAGAACCCATGAAGCAGTTTTTCAGACGCTCTTGCAGCAAGTCTTCTTTTCCCTCGTAAAATCGTCCTGCAACCACTGGCATTCGCACCATTGAAATCCCACTGACAGTATAGAAGCTCTATGAGAAAAGCCTTTGGTCTATGCCATATCCTCCTCTAGAGAAATCTAACCTTGAATGAGTCCTACTCCTCTCTAATGACATTTACCAAGTACTCTGTTAGTATGGATAATTTGACTTGTTTGGTCTTTTTAGACAACATATCCCTGACACTTACTTCCCCTTTCTCTAAGTCTCTCTCTCCCACAATGATAGTGTACTTGGCGTTTTTCACGTCTGCTTCTTCGAGGAGTTTTTTCAAGGGTCTCTCCATCAAATCAACCTCGCATGACAATCCTGCTTGGACGAGTTTGCTTTGGAATGACATTGCATATCTTAGCATAGAGCGTGAGATTGGAGCTACAAAAACATCAAGGGCCTTCACCAAATCTTTTCCAACACCTCTGGCAAGAACAATATCAATCATTCTTCCAATACCTAACGATATCCCAGTAGCAGGTGTCGCTGCTCCTCCAAATTTTTCGATGAGCTTGTCATACCGACCTCCTCCTAGTATAGAACCAACTTCTGGTTTACCTAGGTATCTGCCTTCAAAGACCGGGCCTGTGTAATAGTCTAGACCTCTAGCAAGTGACATATCGAACTCAACCAAGTCTGATACTCCGCTTTCTTCGAATATTTCTGCCATCAAGGTTAGTTCATCTACACCCTCAATACCAATCCTAGAATCTTTGAGGATGTTTCTAAACTTTTCAAGAACCTTGACTCCTTTGCCTTTGAGTTCTATAGCATCGATTAGAAACCTACTTTGCTTCTTTCCAATCCCTCTCTCGCTCAGCTCTTGTAGGACTCCTTCTTTTCCTATCTTGTCCAGTTTATCTATTGCTCTAAAGCAGTCATATGCGAGTTCATCACTTACTCCTGCAATCTCTGTAATGCCACGAAGGACCTTTCGATTATTGATACGGATTGAATAATCTGAACCAAGGACACGTTTTAGAAACTCAATAGCTATTAGAACTACTTCAGCATCCGCTGCTGCACTATCAGCTCCGATAATGTCAACGTCAGCCTGTTCAAATTCACGGTATCTTCCAGCTTGAGGTCTATCATACCTCCATGCTTTTCCTACAGCATAGCGTTTGAATGGTTTTGGCAAATGTGGATTCGTGGCAACTATTCTAGCTAAAGGAACTGTGAGATCAAATCTGAGACCAACCTCTCGTTCACCTTTGTCCGTGAACTTGAATGTTTCAGCCTCAACCTCTTCTCCACCCTTTGCTGATAATGTTTCCCAGAGTTCCATCACTGGAGAGTCCAAAGGTTCATACCCATATTGTTCAAAAACCGCAACAGCTGTAGCCATGAGGTAGTTCTTCACACGCATCTCAAGACCCATGAGGTCTCTCATACCCCTTACTGTTCTCATCTCACTCATTGGAATTCCTCCAGAACACGTATCGGTCACAGGTTGGGTTGAAAGAGGTTACACTAAGTCTAGTCCTTTTGATGAACAAGTCCACCAACCAACACATTTGTCACCAACTGCGAGTTTGATTTTTCCACTTTAAGTCTTGTGATGGAGTTTCTATTGATATCTATACTAGGAGACCGAATGACACAAGTACCAAGTACATTGTAAACAATATACCGACAATGACTGAATCTCTGGTTACAGTCTTCAATAACTTAGTTTCTCTATCTGCAAGGTACACATACAGCATTTTGTTCAACACTGACATGATTGTTGCAATGATAATCACAGGCACTGCAATTGAAACTGTTATCTGTCCCGATACGAATAGAGTTGCAGCACCAGCAACTACAGCACCTGCTGATACAAAACCTCCAATTATTGAAGCAATAATCAATCCTGGATCACTGAAATATTGAGTCAGGACCAATTGGACCAAATAGACGACTGCAAATATTGCAGCAAATCGAAGGGCGGCTCCAAACTCAAATGGTGATACAAGCTTCGTATCAAACTCTTGTCCTTCCCCATGGTGTTCAGAATGTTCTTCAAGAATAATTCGAATCATACTTATCACGATGATAATCACCATAGGTACGATGAAGAGTGAAATAAGTCTGAAAGAACTATCTAGAATTAAGAGAAGAAATCCATTTCTGACAACCATTGCTACATTTGCTAGAATTATAGATATTGAGATTTTTGCAGTACCTCTTCGTTCCGAATTGACATAGAAGTCAGTTACACTTGATACAGCAGCCTCACTGTTAGCTAACCCTGCAAAGAACCCGAAGAAGAAGATTCCTTTATCCTTGTACTTCTTCACCAACAGGTAGTTAGCAAAGCTGACTGAGAGAAGTATCACAATCAACAAGTATATTGTGAATGCAGGATATGCAATTGTCCCTAGCATGACTGTTTCAGGCATAATGGGCCAAAGGAAGAGAATTATGACGCCTAACTCTACTGCGCTAATCATCTCATCTCGCGTTATTACTTCAACTGCATGAGCCAATTCTTCTTTGAACCAGAGAACAATGAATACACCAAATGACACAGTCATTGCCAACACAGTAAGAGTACCAACGATTTGACCAACTAGAGGTGTATCCAGTCCTACTAAGATTCCTAGAACGAAAGATATTGCAAAGACAAGAGGAGTTGTCTGCCCTTTGCCTGATGTCCTGAACATCTTATAGTAAATCTGAGCTGCTGTAAGCATAACGGAAACTGCAAATGCATAGACCAAAATTGTATAATTATCAATCAGTGTTGATGAATATGCAGCAAGGGTGCCAAACAAACTATGTAACCCAAATGACCTGACACCCACAATACGTTCAACATCCATCTTCTTTTGCCGTTCTAAACCGATTAAGCCACCAACTACGAAACCTAGTAGAATTTTAACGATTAAGGATGTGTCGGGTAGTAATTCCTGCAATTTCACTCACCACTAGGAAATATCCATCTCGATTGAGTTGCTTTTAAGACGTCGTATGATTGCACAACGTGACATCAAAATAAAATGAGCTGCGAAGTTGGAACTAGTCCAACCTCGTATGCTTCAAGAGTATTGACAAGGGTATGTCGTGACTTTCGCCTGTAGGAAGAGTCCTACGAACAGTCATAGGCAGAACTCCAGCTTTGAGTTCAGTCTCTGCAAAACCAAAGCGTCCTATTGGTGCTGTTTTCATGTCGATTAACACAGGAGCTCCCATTGAAATCTGAAGGGCTCGCGCACCAATTATTCTGGCTTTTTCGAATTTGGTTAGCCACTTAGGGCCAACAGGAATTCCCATCGCGGCTTTCTCTTCTTCATAGCCAGTCATGAGTTTCTTACGTTCCTCAGCTTTAGCTACAGCTTCAATAGGTTCGAGTTCGTGTCTATCAGGTTCAGGTTCAGGAGCTTTTTTCCTCTTTGACTTAGATTTACCAGTCAAGTCAATGGCTCCGGACTTGACCTTCTCTAGAAGATCGGCTGCATCAGCTATCGTAGTTTCAGCCTTTGCGACACTAAGACCTGCAACAGCGGCTGCAAGAACTTCTTTATCAGCTCCCACTACTTTCTCCAGAGAGTCAAAGCCCGCGGCTGCAAGTTTTTCTGCAGTCTTTGGACCGACGCCCGGTATATTAGTCAAGAGAGCTACTACCTCTTCTAGGGTTGGCTGATCCGATTCTTCGGTCTCATTCTCTTCTTTCTTGGGTTGTTCAGAGCCTTCTGACATGTGCTACACCTGATTCCGTTCTACGTTTGACTCTTTCTATTCGTCATCACCGAAGTCGCCATCATCTCCGCGTGGACCTCCACCCGCGCTGGGTGCGCCTCTAGAGCTAATGACGTCATCGATTTTAAGAATCATCTGTGCTGCCTCAGCTGCTGACATAACAATCTGCCGATTGACAACAGATGCCTCAACAACACGTGCAGCTTTCATATCATCTACTTTGCCCTTTGTAATATTGATGCCATGGAACACTTTCCCTTCTGTGTGAGCCTTCCTTAAGTCGACAATCACATCAATGGGATCCAACCCTGCATTTTCTGCAAGGGTGTTTGGTAATGACTCGATGGCATCTGCATAGGCGTTGACTGCGTATTGCTCACGACCTTCGAGAGTTGAAGAATAGTCCCTAAGTTGTTTCGAAATCTCTGCAGCTAATGCACCACCACCATAGGTCACTGCAGGGTGCATGATTACATCTCTGACAACATACAGTGCATCATTTAGAGCACGATCAACCTCATCGACAATGTGGTCAGTTCCACCCCTAACAAGAAGTGTGACAACACTTGACTTAGGAGTACCTTCAACGAACAGCATTTTGTCATCTCCGACAGTTCTTTCTTCAATGAGCTTTGCAGTCCCTAAGTCTGCTGCTGTCAAATTCTGAATCTTAGAAACGATGGTAGCGCCTGTAGTTTTGTGTACTCGCTCAACATCTGACTTCTTTATTCTTCTGACAGCCATAATTCCTTCTTTTGCCAAGTAATGCTGAACAACATCATCAATGCCCTTTTGTGCAATTACTACGTTCGCACCAGACTCAACAATCTTGTCCACCATGCTTTTGAGCATGCGTTCTTCTTCATCCAGAAAACTCTGCATGGAGCTTGGTGCAGTTATTGAGATTTTGGCATCAAACTCTGTTTTAGTGACTTCAAGAGCAGCTTCCAATAGAGCAATCTTGGCACCCTCAACCCTCTTTGGCATTCCTGCATGGACAATCTCTTTGTCAAGAACCAGACCCTTCACGAGCTCAGCCCTATCAACAGGCATTCCTTCTTGTTTCTGTCGTGGAATGTTTTCTATGTCTAGTTCCTCACCTTTTGGCCAGTCTTTGGCACCTGAGAGGACCGCATCAACTACAATTTTTGCCAGTGCATCTCTTGAACCAGCAACAAACTTACTGGACATAGTAGTTTTTGCTACATCCATGAGGATCTTCTTGTAGTCCTTATCTGTTGGGTCTACTTTCTCTTCGACTGAATCAATGACCTCCAAAGCCTTCTGTGTGGCCTTTCTGTAGCCACTGATAATAGTGGTTGGATGGATCTTCTGGTCAAGTAAAGTTTCAGCCTGCTTTAGCAAATCACCAGTCAGAATAGCAGCTGTGGTTGTTCCATCACCGACCTCTGAATCTACGGTCTTGGCAACCTCAATCA
>JAEORI010000342.1 GCA_016840965.1 Candidatus Thorarchaeota archaeon
AGGTACCTTTTCTTGCTCTTCTAGGGTTTTTGCTAGTTCAGCTACTCCACACTCTACTATGACCTGCTTGTCTTCCCCAAACAGAAGGGCTTTGAAAGACTCCTTAATGTCCTCAATCCGAGAAACATATACTTCGTCAACAGTTACTGGTATTCTTCTCGTCACTGCTCTTCGGCGGCTTGGAGCTTGCTCTTTATCAACCATTTCTGGTTCTTCAAAGTCATCTACTAGTTTCGGTTCTCTTCTGGTTCTTACGACCTTCTTTCCTGGACGCTTTTTCTTTGTTGGAATTATCCTTCTCTCTTTTACTAATGCGAGCGCTTGATCCGCTGGTATTTGAGCCTGAAGAGCTTTTGTCACCTCTTTCCGTGTTAGTTCTTCAACCTCTTTTCCCTCTGGAGCCCTTGCAATATAGTGGACTTTCGCTACTTGCATTAATTCTCTTAGAATTAGGTCCCCACCTCTATCTCCATCAAGGAAAGCGATGATTTTCTTCCCTCTTTTCTTTGTGAGATCTACAATACTCTTGGGAATGTGAGTTCCTTCCACTGCAACAGTGTTCGATATTCCACATTTCATGAGGTTGATGACATCAGCTCTACCCTCAACGATTATGATGTCAGAGCTTCCGTTTAGTCCTGGACCTGCGGGTAAGCTATCTGGACCATATTTTGATACAGAAACTTTACTTCCCTTAGTAACTGCAGTCTGAATTTCATCAGTACCAGGTGAGATATCCTCTTCCCATCCTTTCAGGATACTAATAGCTCTGCTTACTACTTTCCTCCTCTTTGCACCTCTAATGTCCTCTAGTTTCTCAAGAATTACTTTTGCAGCGCAGGGTCCTACTCGATCAACAGTTTCCAATGACGCAGCAAGAATTGCAGTGGCAGTCTTGTTCAACGAAACTGGAATCACAATCTCTCCAGTACTATTTCCACCCTCTGATCTTATCACAATCTGAATTCTTCCAATACGACCAGTACGCTGAAGTTCTCGTAAATCAAGATCTTCTCCAAGTAGCCCTTCAGTCTGGCCAAATATTGCTCCCACGACATCGGGCTTGTCAACTACACCTTCAATCTCGATTCGGGCGCGAATGACATATTTGGCTGCACTCTGGTCGAAATCTGTTCCTATTTCTATTCACGTCTCCTATGTTATGCTACCACGTGCCCTCGCCCTATAGACTGAGGTGATTCTGCCTGCGTCTTGTCACGGATTGGCCTATGCATCAATTCTATGACTGGAATAAGACCTGTATGATTCTACTCAAACCCATGCCCGAACATATGCTAAGATAATCGTGATGATAATCCTGTGAATGATAATCGTCCGAAGACTTCGCGCAGTGCTCTCACCGACTATTATTTTTAGGTCCACAGTCGGGAGCGCGTGGCGCTATGATATGATGATATGATGATTTGCAAAGCACGCGGTGACTCTATCACTTGTGCTATACATGGGGTCTGAATCCCCAGCGTATTTGAAGATGTCGTTATCGCCATAAGGACCATATGTAGAGCGTCATTATTGCTACCAAGAATAGCCTGATTCGCGCCATGTGATAATCCTAATAACTATAGAAATACAGATTCTTCATGTTCAAGAGTATTCAGTCCCGTTCTCGAGGGCGCACTGAGGTCAGACCGATGAAGTGTTGCGCATAGGGCGGGTTACATCTTGGACAAATGCCTGCTAAGCACCAAAAGGACGAGCCTAAACGGACTCGCTTGATGGGGATGTTTGTCCTTTAGATGAATAGTGAGTCACCCCGGTTTCGTACATTGGCAGGCCGGTCGATGTCAGAATGCCCAACATGAGACAGCTCAGTGGAGCCAGATGTAACATCTGATGCTATGATTCTGGGAGTTAGTGTGGAGGGTCACAGACATCGGCCACCATCTAGTTATAACATCAGATGAAACGTATACCTGAGAGCTCTCAGTATCAACCATAATCCGAAACTAAATCTCAGTTGATTCTCCAGGTTTGAGAATAATCACGTTTGTGTCTGGACTTGTTTCTGACACGAGCGCCTTGAACTTCTCAGGATTTGCCTCTATTACAGGAAATGTGTCATAATGCATAGGAATAACGTGGCTTGGTTTAACAAGCCTCGTAGCGAGAGCTGCCTGGTGAACATGCATTGTGAAATAGGATCCAATCGAGGCAAAAAACACGTCTATTGGGTATAATTCCCCAAGTAACTTCATTGATGCAAACACACCAGTATCTCCAGGATGATAGAAGGAACCACTTGGGAATCTTACTATGAATCCAGTAGGTGCCCCTACCCCTGAAGAATGGTACGCCTGAACAAGAGTCACAACAACACCACCTATATTCACGCTCCCTCCAATATTGAGTGTATGAATGTCCTTAACTCCTTGAGAACCTGCCTTGTGTGCAAGTTCATTAATAGCAACAAAGGTGGCTCCAGTTTTCTTACAGATTCCTAATGCCTCTGCATAACCATGGTCACCATGGTCATGAGTGACAAGAACAATATCCGCTTTGTCAACGTCATCAACTGTAATCGGTGATGTAGGACCAGTAAGCCAGGGGTCAACATAGACAATCTTTCCATCCTCTACAATCTTGAACGATGCATGACCCAAAAATGTGATTTTCATGATTCAGCGTACCCAGCGTACTTTTTCTGTTTATCCCTTCTATTTCTTCCCCTTATGAATAATAATCCTGCTCAATCTGAAAGTTAATACCTACGAGCGTTACCGAAAAAAGTGTGACCACTCATGGAAACAAAACCCCATCCAGACTTCATGAAGGCTGGAAAGATAGCCGCAAAGGCATTGAGCTTCGTAGCTCCTATGGTACATCCAGGGGTCAAAATCTTGAAGATTTGCCAGCAAGCAGAGAAGAAAATACTTGAATTAGGTGCCAGTGGAGTTGCTTTTCCGTGTAATATTTCCATCAATGATGAAGCTGCACACTATACAAGTCCCTATGATGATACCAAAATATTTCCAGACAAGGGTCTTGTCAAGATAGACCTTGGTGCTCATGTGAATGGTTACATCTCTGACACAGCTCTCACGGTCGATTTGGATGGATCCTTTGAGAAATACGTTGAAGCATCTCGAGAGGCTTTGAGGTCAGCCATTGAGATTGTCACTCCTGATGTTCTACTAGGTGATATTGGAAAAGCAATTGAGCGAACCATAAAACGCCATGGTCTTAAACCAATCCACCAACTCTCAGGACATCAATTAAAACCATGGAATCTTCATGCTGGCAAGAATGTTCCCAATGTCGGGATGAAACTGACAGCAAAGATGCGTCTTGGCGAAACTTTTGCTATTGAACCATTTGCCACAGATGGTAATGGCACAATCAAAAGCGGATCTAAAGCTTACATCTTTGCAAATGACATGAAGAACAAGAAGAAACTCGATAAAACTACTCTGAGAGTTCGAAATATTGCGCGGCAGAGATTTGGAAGTCTTCCTTGGGCGGGAAGATGGCTTCACACCAAAGGAGGCGGTATAGATATAGCTGCAGCTCTCAATAATCTTCAACGAGCTGGCGCTATTCATGGCTATCCGGTATTATTTGAGGGTAAGAACGGCATGGTTTCTCAGTTTGAACATAGTATCTTTGTAGCCCAGGATGGCGCAATTGTATCTACTCAGCGGGAAAATGAATAAGTCTAGCGTTCATGGAACCTCTTAAGAGTTCTAGTTTCTAACTTCCAAACAAGGTGATAGTTTGTCCTCTGCCTTACACCCTTCAGCCATAAAATCAGGAAAAATTGCAGCACGTGTTTTGAACGAAATCAGTGCTGAAATAGAACCTGGTAAGAAGATCATCAAGATTTGTGCTTTGGCTGAGAATAAAATCAAGGAGTATGGAGGAACTCCCGCTTTCCCACTCAATGTTTCTATAAATCATATAGCAGCCCACAGCACATCGCCAAGAGGCGATCGGAGTGAGATTCCTGATTTTGGTCTAGTAAAGCTGGATGTGGGTGTGCATATTGACGGATATATCACTGATACAGCATGTACCATAGACATCGACAAAAGTCTGGAAGGTTTCGTCATGGCTACAGATGATGCCTTGAATGAGGCGATAGCAATGATGAGACCCGGTACGGAGCTTGGAGATATCGGGCAAATCATTGAAAAAGTCATCAAAGACTATGGACTCAAACCAGTCAAGAACCTATCTGGTCACAATCTTCAGAAATACCGTCTTCATGCAGGAAAGATTGTGCCAAATATCAAGAAGAAAAGAGTTGGTACAATAGAAGTTGGTGAATATTACGCTATTGAGCCATTTGCCACGACTGGAACTGGCATGGTCATTGATAGCGAGTATGTCTACATCTTTTCGAACTCCGGAGTTGATGAGCCATTGAAAGGTACAACTGAGAAGCTCCGCAAGTATCTACGTGATAAATACGGTCCTTTCCCATTTGCTTCTCGTTGGATTGGTACATCGAGTAAAAAGGTAGACATTCTTCGTGAAATGAAAGAACTACTCAATGCACGAGCAATCAGAGGCTATCCCATGCAGATAGAAAAGAAGGGACGTCCTGTGAGCCAGACTGAGCACACAGTCTATATCTCAGAGGATGGTCCCATAGTCTTAACCAAACTGGACTAAATCCTATCCTTGTCCTCGGTTTCTTCTCTCACAATGTATACGCCTTCAATAGTCATGGAGCTCTGACATTTTGGACAGGTGGCTTCTACAGCTTTCAGGACATAATCCCCTTTCTGGAAGTCTCGAATCTCCTTGAAGTCACAACCATTACATCTAATTTCTGTTACTGTTGGTGGCGGAGGTTTCGCCTCTTTTTGTTGTCTTCCAGAAGTCAGTAGCGCAAATCCCATGGCCATGACGAACATGCCTATAAAAGACCAGACGAACGAGAGTGCATCATTTGTTCCCATTCCCCACCAGAGGATGATGAACCCTAATGCTGCGAAAACAAGTCCTAGAAGTTTACCTGCAATCCCCATCTATATTCACCTCAGAGACCAATTCCTATCGTATTACCGATTCCTGCAAGAATCACACTGTCACCTGGTTTCGTACGCTTGAGGATTGAT
>JAEORI010000343.1 GCA_016840965.1 Candidatus Thorarchaeota archaeon
CACGAAAGGTACAAGATTCATTATTAAATTACCAAATAGTTGCTAGAAGTAGTACTCTTACGAGATAAATGCCAAGTAATATTCCCAGAATGGTTAAATCGCTGGAATGTCCACCACCTTCAAACAAAGGAAGGGTATCTATTGGTAGAAGAAGGTCCCAGTTATGTACTAAAAATGGTTGCACTTGGGGACGGGGCAGTAGGTAAAACAAGCTGTATCATGCGTTATACAGAGAATAGTTTTGGAGAGTCGTATAAAGCAACAATCGGGACCAACATCGCTGTGAAAAATGTAGAGATTGAGCTTCACCCTGGGGAGATATCAAAAGCCCAAATCGTTCTATGGGATCTTGCAGGACAACCTACTTACAAAGACCTTCGCTCAAGATATATGGTAGGAGCAGCGATTGCATTTATTGTGTATGATGTTACGAGACCACCAACATTTCTCAATGTGGCTGATTGGTATGACAATTTCGTCAAGGTATCTCCAGATGCTGTTGTAATTCTTGTGGCAAACAAAGTTGATAGAGAAGATCGATTGGTTCCTACAGAGGCAGGGGAGATGTTTAGTAGCTGGAGAAAGATTGACTACATTGAAACCTCTGCAAAAACAGGCGAGAATATTGAAATGATGTTTGCGAAATGTGTCGAAATCGCAATTCGTAAAGAAGAGGGTGAACTCGGCTAAGAGTATTAGCCAAGTTTACGAATTATTAGTGTACCTAAGGCAGCACTGGTACTGCATCAAATGCATAGTCTAGAATTACACTTGGAAAGATAAACAGTGTAATAATTGCTATGACACAGATAGCAACCGCTGCAAAAGGAATGGCGGGTATATTGATTCTCGAATCATTCGGTGCCTCCATCATATATGAGTACCTCAAGACTCTCAAATAGTAACCAAGCGAGAAGACTGAGTTCAATAGGCCGATGAGCGCAAGCCACCACATGCCTGCTAGTACAGCACTCTGGAAAAGAATCAATTTCGACCAGAATCCAACTGTAAGAGGCATTCCAGCTAGTGAAAGCATTAGGATGGCAAAAAGTCCTGCAGCTAATGGCGAACGTTTACCAAGTCCTGCAAGGTCGTCATATGTAATTCTTTTTGACAACTTAATTGAGAGTGCCCAGATAAGAATGAAAGCTGAAGTCTTCATCAAGGCATGAGTAAAGGCATGGAATAATGCAGCACCAACACCTAAATTGTATGCAGCTGGAATCGCTGGATCTGCTGCTGCGATACCTATGAAGAGATATCCCATCATGGCTATGCTACTATACGCTAGCATCCTGATGATATCTCTCTGAGCAAGAGCCAATACATTTCCAATAACCATGGTTAGAATGGCTACTCCAACAATAAGGAACGTCCATTGGGTTTGAGCTGCAACGAATCCGATTACAAGAATTCGCATCAATGCTCCAACACCTGTTTTCTTAGAGCCGCCCGCCAGATATGCAGTAACGCTTCCATCCGCACTTGCATATGCATCCGGTACCCATTGCCATCCAGGGAAGATACCAACCTTGAAACCAAAAGACACAATGAACAATACTACAGCTAATAGAATAGTGTAAGTAGCATTTGGAGTTGTGGCAAACATCCCCCAGGCATTCTCAACCGCAATTGCAACTTCAGAAAGATTAGTTGTCCCAGTGACTCCATATATCAAAGCAATTCCAAAAATCATCAACATTGTAGCAAGAAGTCCCATGACGAAATATTTTGTTGCTCCATCAATGGCTTCTCGTGTAGGCCCGAGTGCAACGAGAATGTATGTGGGCGTCGACATCAATTCCCAAGCCAAGAATAGACCGACCAAATCTGTTGCCATCACAACCCAAATCGCTCCAGCAAAGGAAATCAATAGCATGAAATTGTATGGGCCTTTATCACCGCCGTAAAGGGTGGAAGACATTAAGACAAGAAAAGCAACGATGAGAATAATGTAGATGAAGAAATCAGCCATTGGATCTCGTACGAATTGACCGAATGAAAATCCGCCTTCACCAATTAGAGCAACGACCACTGGATCAATTGGGTTGAGAATAACCATTTCAATTCCAGCCAGTAATACACCAATAAAGCTTAGACTCAGCGGATTGAAACGAATACCTACAACTAAAGTTATGATTGCAAAAAGAACTAGTGTCAATGCTGGAAGAGACATAATCCAACCAGGGGGTATAACGGAGAGTAAAAGGTCCCGGACAGGGGACAAAATCCCTCGTAGAACATCTGCTATTTGGTCTAGTTGAAGTAGCATTAAGGTCCAACACCTCCAATAATAAATGTGACAACAGATTGAGTGAAGCTTAGAACTAAGTCAGGCCAGACACCCAGAAGGATGACTGGAATTAACATCAGGATTGGAGCTATGAGATCACTCAATGGTGCTTCTGTTACCTCTTTTTCTGGATCTGGATCACTGAAGACTATTCGGTTCAACATCCAAAGGATATAGCCTACTGTGATGAAAATCCCAAATGTGATGATTGCTGACCAGAGGTAGATAACCACTGAGCCAAAGATGACCAGAGCTTCTGCTATGAAACCACTGAATCCTGGTAAACCAAAGGCTGCGAAAGATGCCAGAATCAATATAGCTGAGAGCTTTGGTGCTTTAGTCATGAGACCCTTGATGTCTGGAAGTTCACGCGTTCCTGCAGAGTATTTGAGTTGTCCAGCCATAATAAACATGATAGAGATTATCGTTCCATGGCTGAACATCATGAATATTGAGCCTTGAAGCGCTAGATTGGCAGCATTAATGTAGCCAATGTTCTCTGCGACAAGGGGATCAAGCCCAATTCCAAATGCAGCTACTGCTACACCAAGCAATACCCAAGACATGTGGTTAATCGAAGTGTAGGCAACGAGACTCTTGAGGTCAGTCTGAGCCATTGCTGTGAATGCGGCATAGATACAAGTGAAGATAGCCAAAGCAGCGAATGGGATACTCAATCTCGAAAATGCACTTGGAACCAGCCAAAGCCCCAGACGAATGAATGTATAACCACCCATCTTCAGTAAGATCCCAGCGAGTATCACTGAACCGGGTGTTGGAGCCTTCACATGAGCCCATGGAAGCCAGTTATGAAGAGGCCAAACAGGAAGCTTAACACCTGCACCCATGAAGATTGCTAGAGCGAAGCCAATCTGGACCATAGGAGCAAGAGATGGCAATATCGTTCTAAGACCTTCAGTTCCACCAGGAATTTCAATGAGAGCGAAGGTGTAGATTCCGGATGCTTCTCCTGCTACTAGATACATCACAAAGAAAGCAACCAACATTACTGCTGAGCCAAGATGCGTATAAATGAAGAATTTCACAGCTGCATGTTCGCAACCTTCTTCGCCCCAGCGTCCAATGATAAAGAACATCGGAATCAGAACCAATTCCCAAAATATGAAGCATCCAATCAAATCCAATGACATGAACACGCCCATAAGTCCTGTCTGAAGAAGGAGGAAAAGGGAGTAATAGAATCCTTCAGATTTGTGAATGTGGTTCGAGTTAATAGCAGCGATGAAGACAACAAGATTAGACAAGAGAATCATTATTGCAGATAGTCCATCAACACCAACAATAAACTGGAAAACTGTTTCAGGCGTACCAATTGGAATAGTGCCCATCACAAAACTGTTGACGAATTGCATTCCAGCATCAGTTGCACTAGATATTATTTCACTTGTATCAACAGCGAGAACGAGAAGTAGTGAAAATACTAGTTCAAGAGTAGTAACTATGAGAGTAATAACTCGAGCACCTTTACCTGCAAAGTACGCAACTAGTGCAGCAAGAAGGGGTAGAATAAGCATGAATCCAAGTGGCCCGAAAGGTAGCGAGTTCAAGATATTAAAGGCAAAGTCAAACTGCATTTTATATCACTCCCAAGGTTACCAGTGTGAGAATAATCAGTATTCCAATACCGAACATTACAACGCTGACATAGTCGTTAATTCGTCCAGTCTGAGATCCAGCCAATCCGGCTTCGGAAGCTTTTACACTCTCAGTTGATATTCCCTCAGCAAATCCGTCAACAACATTGTCATCGAACCAACGCACCTTTGTTGATATGGATATCGCGGCATCTGCTGATTTGAAGTCGATTCCATCAATGATTTTATCATCAATTTGAACACGATACATGGCTGCAAAGTTCAGGAACTTTCTCAGAATCCAATGGTATCCTTCATTGATGTACCATCTGTGTTTTAGAAAGTTGTAGGCTTTCCGTCTAATTCCTGTCTCACCGATAATATTGTTCTGTCTGTCTGCATTCTTGATGTATATGATGTAGCCTGGAATGCCACCCATAGCAAGTGCACCCAGTGTGATTATGAATGGTGGAAGGCCTTCAGGACTGAACTTGGCACTAATCATATGACTCAGAATGTAGTCCCAAGAATGGGTATCATTGATTGCGATTTGTTGAATGAATGGAAACACCACGAATGCAATTATTGTGAAAGCAGCTAGAATATACAAAGGAACCATCATGGCAGGACCCGGATCATGTGGAGTCTGATGATGATCATCATGATGTTCTTCTGCATCATGCTCTTCACCTTCCTCATCATGAGTGTCATGAGATTCATCAGAATCATCAAATTCATGAGATTCGTGAGATTCGTGAGAGTCATGTTGGGATGGACCATAGAATGTTATACCCATTAATCTGAAGCTGTAGAAAATGGTACATGCAGCTGCCAATACAGCAAAGAAGAACAGCATCCATCCTAGTGGGTTTGTCCAGTGGGCAGCCAACTCATATGTGTACTCTATAATCGAATCTTTCGACCAGAATCCAGAAAATGGTGGAATACCAGCCAAAGCTAGCACGCCTATCCACATCACGATGAATGTCTTTCGCATATGTTTACGGAGTCCACCCATCTTTGAGATATACTTCGTGTGAACAGCATGAATGACCCCGCCAGAAGCAAGGAACAAGAGAGCCTTGAAAGCTCCATGTGCAACAACATGAAGAACACTACTTAGGTAAGCTTGATCGTAGTCAAGGTGATTGGCTTGGAGAAGACCTCCCACACCAAGTGCGAGCATCATATAGCCAAGTTGAGATAGTGTCGAGAAGGCAAGGATTTGCTTCAGTTCATTTGAAACCATCCCCATGGTTGCGGTCATTAATGCAGTAATGCCGCCAATTATAGCTACTATGATGAAGAATGTGAATGCAGCTTCAAACCCGATTATTTGCGCGGGGGTGAATTCAAAACCACCTGGTCCGATCTCTGCATGGACACCTGATGCACTGACAATTGTAACTAGGAATCGTGCAGTGATGTAGACACCAGCCTTGACCATTGTTGCCGCATGGATTAGCGCTGATACAGAAGTAGGACCGGCCATGGCTTCTGGCAACCAGACTTGAAGAGGTGCTTGTCCAGACTTTCCAATTGCACCCATGAAGATGAGAAGGAGTGCAGGAAGAAGCAGTCCAGTTGCAGCCATGTTGTCCCACCAACCACCATTTACAGGCTCTGCAATTTCAGTGAACAAAAATGACTGTGTGAACATCCAGAGGAGGAGGATGCCACCAAGCATGAACGCGTCGCCTATCCTTGTGACAATGAATGCTTTTGTGCCACAGTAGCTGTTGTATGCACCCTCGGTTTCAAACTGGAGTAAGGGATTTGTCTGCTCATATCCAGTCGGGTCTTCTTCTGGCGGGTTTCGCTTGTCGTTCCAGAATCCTATCAAGCCATAGGAACAGAAGCCCATTATTTCCCAACCAATAAACGCAATCAGCAGGTTATTGCTCAGGACCAGCGTGAGCATTCCGCCACCAAACGCAAGCATCAAGAAGAAGAACCGACTGCGGTCTCCTTCATGGGCCATGTACTCTGTGCTGTATACGTAGATGAGGAAACAGAGGGTACTTGCCAGAACAGCCATAATGACTGATAACGGGTCAAGAAGAACGCTGAACTCCAATCCTAGGGCGGCTATCCATACCCACGAGGTATTTTCAGTCATCCCAATGTCAGAAAGGAGTGACCAGCAAAGAATCATCGTAATGCCG
>JAEORI010000049.1 GCA_016840965.1 Candidatus Thorarchaeota archaeon
AACATGCAGGTCCATTTTATGAAAAGAATAGTGTAGACCGTCTGATTTAGTCCGAGAGAATTTTCCTAACCATCAGTTTTTCTTCTACGGGCTGCTAGGAGTTGCTTTAGTTCACCCATCATTGTCGTAGGACCACCTGGAGTTCCTGCTGGTCTGGGAGTAGGCGCTCTTGCCATTGTTGGGATTGGTTCTCCACTAGCGGCTGCCGAAGCTGGATCTGCAGCTGCTGCAGGAGCACGAACAGCCACCGAGGACATCCTGCTCTCTAAGGCATCCACCTTACTCTCTAAATCCATGACTGATATCTGGAGGTTGGTTATTGCCTCTGTTAGCTTTGTTGTAATGATGCTGACGACCTCTCCTAGCTGGCGGATTTTTTCTTCATTGGGGTCCTTTAGAGCCCATTCAAATTCATCCATAATCTCTGCTTCAAGCTCTTTCTTTTCATCCGGCATTAGATTGACCCCGTATTTCAGAATCAAGAGATGAGTTTCTGTTATTAACCTTATTTGCATCAGGAAGACATCACAGAGCTAAGCTGAATCTATTGCAGCCTTCACACTTCCTTCGGAGGCCTTCAGAATCTTCTCTACGGCTTCTTTCGTCTGTGCTTCACAGGTGATTCGAATCACAGGCTCTGTCCCAGAAGGTCTGACCAGAACCCATCCCTGTTTCATTGTGACACCTAGCCCATCCACTGTCAAGACCTCTTTCACATCACTCATCTTATCTGGTAGAGACTCTGCGAGTGAATCCATAACTGCCTGTTTCTTATCGTTGGGACATTCTATCTTAGTCCTTAGAACAGGATACTTTGGAATTGCTGCAATCAGCTCTCCGAATGATTTTCCTGATGATGCCATCAGCTCTAAGACCTTACACGCAGCGAGGAAGGGTTCTGGCGCCAGATGCGCATCCGGAAATATGAACACTCCACAGGCTTCTCCGCCAATTACTCCCTTTGCTTCTGCTACCTTGATTGCAACCTGAATGTCACCAACTGGAGTACGTATCGTGTTTCCACCAGCTCTCTCCACAGTCTCGTCTAGAACAAGGGAACTATCTACAGTGGTGACCACTGTCTTGTCCTTTGATGATCCCAATACTTGTTGCGCAAGAAGAGCTATGGTTCGGTCTCCCGTTATCACTTCTCCATTTCCTGTGACAAAGATAACTCTGTCAGCGTCGCCATCGTGTGCTATTCCTAGGTCGGCTCCTGTCCTCTTGATCATTTGAATTAGGTCGGTTAGAGAGTCCTCATCTGGCTCAGAACGTCTCCCTGGGAAGTGTCCGTCGAGCTGACCATTTATGGTCACAACTTGACAGTTCAAACGCTGCATCAAGTATGGTGTGAGTACGCAGGCTGCGCCATTCCCGGGGTCTACAATCACCCTGAATGTCTTTGACCGAATGGCTTCTGCATCACATCTCCCGAGGAGTGCCCTGATGTGCTCATCCACAGCATTCTCAGTATGCGTAACTTCGCCCAAAGAATCCCAATTTGCTACTTTGAAATTATTTGAGTTGTAGATCTCTTCTAGTTTTGCCTCTTCCTTCTGTGTGAATCCCATGCTGTTTCGTGACCAGAACTTGACTCCTGTATACTCAGGTGGGTTGTGAGATGCTGTGACCATGAGTCCTGCATCGTACCCTCTTTTCATTGTGATAAACGCTAAGGTGGGAGTTGGAATAATTCCTGCGCGAACAACATTGACTCCTGTTGACATTATCCCTGCAGTCAGAGCATCTGCCACCATGAACCCTGTTGTACGAGCATCGCGGGCTACCATGACTGTTCCTTTTTCGAGGTAGGTCCCAAGAGACTTGCCAAGATTTAGTGCCATCTCTAGGTCGAACTCTTCACCGTAGACCTTTCTCACGCCTGTTGTTCCGAAGAGCTTTCCAGTCATGGGTATCACTCTTCTAACCGCTGCAGATTCAGAAAAAAAGGTACCTACTGATGAAACATTGCTTCGAGCGACAAAGCTCTATATTGATAGTGCTGATAGGCAAGACATGCCCTTCTTCGAGCACAGCGGGATCAAGATCCATTACGTTGATGTCGATAGGAGAGACGACAAGACATCTGGGATGCCTTTGGTCTTTGTGCACGGCGCTGGCTCCTCACACCTAATCTGGGCGCTTCAGCTACGGGAGTTCTCGAAGGAACATCGAACAATCGCCGTAGACCTTTCTGGCCATGGAAAGTCTGAGGATATTCACGGCGAACCCTCAATCGAGTTAAACTATGCTGAGGAAGTGGGAGCACTTGTTCGCCATTTGAATCTTGACCGATTCATCCTTGTTGGCCACTCCATGGGTGGTGGTGTGGCAATGTCCTACACGCTAAAGGAGAACGTGTCAAAACCAAAAGCGCTCGTACTCGTTGACACTTCCTGTGAGCTTGATCTCTCCAAGCTTAGACGTGGTCTTATCAAGGAAACACTTGAGGACAGGGTGTATTTCTTCAAGAGTCGGTTGTTTGAGCATTACACCGAAACTTACCAACTGAAGAAACTTGATGATGACATGAGACTGGCCAATCCTTCTGTCATGGCTCGCGACCTAGTTGCGTGCGGCAAATTCAACATCACTGAGAGATGTGGTGAGATTATTATCCCTGTCTTTGTATTGGTGGGCTCGAACGACGATATCATTACTCCTGCTATTGCTGCAGAGTTTGAGAAGAGGCTCCCACGGGCTGACATCGCAGTTGTGAAGGGTGCTGACCATATCCCCATGGTGGAGCAGCCTGAAGAGTTCAATCGCCTCTTCCGTAAATTTGTCAACTGGGTCGTCGAGAACTGCTAAGTCCCCGCATGAATGAACTTGTCGCCCTCAACAAGTCGTTATTGATGATGTACAACTATCAAAGGTCAAGATCTCCTGCTTTCACTTCACTCCATGTTTTGAGTGATTCTACAAACCTCAACGTGACTGGATCCCCAATTCCTTCTATTAGGCTAGCAAACTCTTTGAACGCAATAATATTCTCACCCTCACCTATGGGTTGTAAATATAAGACCTTCATCTGTCCTGTAGGTGCAATTATCTTCATGTCACGAATAAGAGCATTAACTCCTCTCATGTTCTTGGAAAACACTAGAGGTTGAAGTTGACTAGGTAGTTCTACAATCCCTGCTTCCTCT
>JAEORI010000344.1 GCA_016840965.1 Candidatus Thorarchaeota archaeon
CACTGTTGAAGGAATTGCTAGTGGTGATAATGTCCGAATTGCATTAGACGCTCAGGGCGGTTCTGACCCATCATTCGATGTCTGGGAATGGGATGATGCCACTGACAATGGTCTTGTAGACCTTGATGAACTCGGAGGATCTTCTCTACTCTCTGTGGACAACGGAGGTAGTGGATCAGCTGAGTCAGGTTCATACATATCACCAAGTTCCATGGATATCGCTATTCGAGTGTTCTGTTGGGCTTGGGTATTTGACCATCAGAGCTATGAGCTCACAGTTGATACTAGGACCTCCTTAACCGTTCCAGGTGGTAGTGACATAACATTCGACACCTACTCAATGCTGAGGACTGGAGGTGTCACGAATGATATTCAACTATACTGCTACACTTCGACTGATGTCAATTGGGTTGTGAACTTCGGAAAAGTTACCTTCAATAACTTCTTCGCACCCGAGCTGGCACCAGTCAATGATGCAATTAGTCTTGGCAATGACCAATTCAACTTCACTTGGACTGCTGGGACCGATAGGAATGTTGATGACACCATATTCTACCAGGTTTGGGTTAGTTCAGATGGTGGATCTTCATTCTACCTTGTAGCAGGTAACCTGACTGAGACATATTTTGTATGGGACTCAGATGGATGGCTTGAAGGCGAATACTACTACAGAATCAGAGCATACGACTGTGACCTTGTGTTTACAGTAGGTGGTGAACATGTTGGTACTGCTGATGCTCCACCGGATTCATACTTCCCAGGTTTCTTCGTAGACCAGGTTAGTAATCCGTTTGATGCAGGTAATGTACCAACCACAACACCGCCTCCTACTACTACACCCACTGAACCAACCACACCCACAACCACTCCGCCACCTCTTGATCCACTCCTAATCGGATTGATTGGTGGAATTGGTGTTGGTGTCGTTGTCCTGTTGATACTCTTCCTTATCAGGAAGAAATAGTAGTAAGCACAGAGGAAGTATAGTTTAACGGAATATGGGGGCTTTGCCCCCATCCCCCTTCTTTTTTCATCACCCAAAACAACTGAGAAGTTCTACTCGAATGTCAAGTAAATTCAAAAATCAGATTCCATCTATGTATCTATGTGAACACGATAATAGCTGATTAATTAAATCGCTCCCGTACTATAATCTCAGAGACCTTCTTCCTTTGTCTGATAGGCGGAACAGCTCCATCAATTTTAGCCACCGGTATCATTGAAACTGGTCGCATATTGAGTGGTATTTTGAGGGTTGTTGAAACCGCATCCTCATTGAAAGCTCCTATCCAGCAAGCTCCATACCCGTGCAAATGTACCCCATGTAAAATATTCAAAGTGAGAGCTGCTGTGTCCTGTAAGACATAGAGATTTCGTCCACGCTCCTGATATCTTTCAGCTGACTCTTCAGGAACCGCACAAATGACAAAAATAACTGGTGCATCCGCAATGAAATTTTGATTAAATGCATCAATCGCAAGCTGTTTTCTCAGCTCTTCATCTTTTACAATTATGATTCTCCAAGGCTGCCGGTTGCCAGCACTGGGTGCGCTGATTCCTATCTTAACTAGTTCCTCTATTGTTGATTCAGGAATTGATTCCCTTTTAAATCGCCTAATTGATTGCCTTGAAGTCAATTTTTTGATACACTCGATACTCAATCACAATACCTCCGGATTTACTATATTTGGCGGTTTCTCACCATTGAGTGCAGCAATAATATTCTTTGCGCACATTACAGACATAGTTGTTCTTGCTTTCCTGCTAGCGCTTCCAATATGTGGAGCAAGTACTACATTTTCAAGATATATTAATGGGTCATCTTTCCGAATTGGTTCTTCCCTAAATACATCAATCCCTGCACCCGCCAGTTTTCCTGTTGAAAGGGCATCAAATAATGCATCCTGATTGACAACAGGTCCTCTAGATGTGTTAATTAGTATAGCCCCCTGTTTCATCATATCTATCTCTTTTCTCCCAATAAGATGGTGAGTTTCAAAGGTGAGAGGAACATGTAAGCTCACAATATCCGATTCACGAAGTAGGGTTTCCAATGTGGCTGGTTTAGCTTTCATTTGCTTCTCTAAAGCTGCAATATCTTCATTGTGACTTCTTGAATGATAGAGCACTCTCATATCAAATCCTTTTGCCCTTCTAGCAACTGCCTGACCAATTCTCCCCATCCCAATAATGCCAAGGGTGGCGCCATGAATATCTACACCAAGTAACAATTGAGGCCCCCACGCAACATTCCATTTTCCATTGCGAACGTATCTATCTGCTTCTGGAATGCGTCTTGCGGTAGCTAAAATTAATGCCCAAGTTAGATCCGCTGTAGTTTCTGTTAGGACCCCGGGAGTGTTAGTGACCATGATTCTCCTCTTTGACGCTTCCGTGACATCAATATTATCATAACCAACGGCATACTGTGCAATCACTCTCAGATTTGGAAGCTTGTTGAAAAGTTCCGAATCTATTGGGTCGGAGAGGAGAGTTATTAATCCTTGACAATCTGATGCCATTTCGATAATCTCATTCTTACTGGGTGGAAACTCAGATTGCCAAACAGTGACATTGAATTTGCTCGTGAGCATATCAATGCCTTCTTGAGGAATTTTTCGAGTGACAAATACTTTGTGTGCCATGGTGTTCGGTTTAGATTTACTAAGAGAGTTCTTGAATCCTATCATACAGGAATGTTTGGCGGAATCATGCTTAGAACAGACTGCTTATATTCAAATTTTGAATTTAGCAATAGCGTAGGATTGTGAGTTGCAGATGTCCATGGAACTTCCAAACAGTGCAATTTTAGTCCTCGGTAGTTTAGTTACTGAGGGACCAATGACTCCAAAGACAATTATTGAAAAAGTTGGACTTGCCCCTCGAACAATTTCTTTTGCACTTAGAACACTCGTTCGGGAGCGCGTGATTCGGAAAACACCCAACCTAGCAGACATGCGTCAACCCATCTATCATATTAATATGGATCGAGTCAAAGAACTCCAAATTCGTTTCGATTCAGGTTCGATCTCGCAAATGCCTACTTCCTTTAGGCACTCTGGTCACTCTTTCACTCGCTAGAATATGAGACCGAACAAATCAACCATCCCATTTTTGAGTAGCTATTCAAACTTGATAAAACTGCTGAAATCCGTTTGTTTATTAATTACTCTGCGTAACTAATATGTGGGAACAGAAAGGACCACAAAATTCGGGATGGTATAGAATACATGTCCATCGAACTACCCCGTAGTGCAATAATTGTTCTAGATAGACTGACTACCGAAGGTCCTATGACACCGAAAGACATAAGCAATAGGGTTGATCTCGCACCACGAACTGTGAGTTTTGCCCTAAGGAAACTGATGGGTCAGAAATTATGCAAGAAAATACCGAACCTTACTGACATGCGTCAACCATTATATGCCGCTGATGTAGAACGAGCTCGAGAATTACGCATGAAGTTCGAACATGTCTTCAGACAAGTTCTTGTGTAAAATTGATTCATCCTCACGTACTCTCTTTGTGCTATTCACTTGGTAATGACATACTTCCATTTGTCAATCCCAATGGGAAATAATACGATTATGTTAATAACTAAAATTGGATTGACCTTGATAGGCGATATCCTATGGCTCATGAGGGATTTGCAGTTTTCTTGGTAATTCTTGGAGTGTTTCTTCTGTTGGCATACTATTTTGGTCCACGAAAGGAAGTTCGACTACGGAAAAGACAAGAAGGCTTGATGATGCTTATCCCGTCGGCTGCTTTACTATTCATTATTGCAGTAGTTGTTTATAGTGGGATTTTAGGGTAATTCTCTGGGAAAATCAAGTGCGACAAGTTTACAGAAAATACCAGCTGAAACAAGATCCGCCGTTGTTCCTGGATTTAGTAGATTTCCTTCTCTTCGCAACTCGTCATCCAGCTTCATCATTAACTCAAGTGAACCACTATCATGGTTCCAGGCATTCATTGTTCTTTCAGCCAAGTTCCTGACATTCTCTGCTCGCTTCATACCTGCTTTCTTTACAATGAGACCATCAGGTCGCAATGAAAGCAACCAAACAAATGTCTGCACAATTCCTTCCTCTAGGTTTTCAAGATTATCAGTTATGTTATCGAGATATGGAAAAACTTTGGTGAGGGTTAAATCAAAATTGTTAGCCCACTCGCTACTAATCTCATCAACTTCTGCTGATAGCTTGAATAGATCAAAAAGAGTAAGTCCATCTTCAATAATATTCGCCAATACTCGTGGATTGTCGATATCATACCTGCTATGGGTTTCTGTCCAACTTGCAGAGCTTTCCGCTCTAGGGTTTGTTGATCTTACCAAATGAAATGCTCTGTATAGATTCCTTGTATCGTCTACTGATGTATTTTCTGTAATCCTTTTCAACCATTTTTGCAAAGCTTTTGTTGAAAAGCATCCATCTTCTGTAATTGATGCACTAGTTGCAACGATTAGCGGAATATAGAGAAGAATGGTTCCAAGGATTGTATTTCGTTTGTTAATTCCAGTAAATGTGTCCAAGGTACAGTGATGAATTAATTCTCCGATTCTGAGTTTGGATGGAATCAACTGTCCACTAGCCAATGCTTCTCCCCTGGTGGCACTAAGATGAAGACCTCTTCCCATTAGGGATGCACTCGCAAGGAAATGCCTATAGTCTGTGTCTGAGAATCCAAACTGTCTATTCACGTTTCCGGGTTTTGGCGAACTTGCCTCCAGAAGAATAGACAATTGCCCAATGCTAGCGAGTTTCCAAGACGTGTTTATCATTAGGCTTTCACGAATTCCTTGTCCCGATTTAGATATTCGCATTATCCGATTTAGAAAGCATAAAAAGGAACTAATAACAATACTGCGCCGAATCTAATATGTATGTACCCGCACGCTTGCAATTCTCCCATGTTGGCATTTTTGTATCAATTATCGTGTATCTGGTTGTTCGAGGCTTTTTTGTAATCTTAAGAATTGGAGGTGTTCTTTGGTCGCAAGCAGGGGGATACCTGGCCATTGCATTACCCCTTATACCCGTCATTGTTTTGGGATTCGCAACATGTGTCATATCTTATGCTTTCTCATATCTGGGTTTGTGGATGATGGACAACAATCAATACATCCTTGGAGTCATCACAATATTTCTATCCGTTATAGTCATACCAGCTGTGATTGGGATTTATTCTTGGTATGGATTTACAATAGTTGGTTAGTAATCTACGATTTTAGGTATGACCTCTGTTGCGCGCCCCCTCAAGACAATATCAGCTACTGAATCACGGTTAAACCCTTCAAGATTTACTAGAATGATTTTCGCACCTGAATTTTTAGCTAGCTGGGGCAAAAAAGCTGCGGGATAAATAGAAAGACTTGTTCCAATGGCAAGCATTAGATCAGTATTGCGACACATCTCAATAGCTTTTGACATTGCTATCTCTGGTAAAGGTTCTCCAAATAGAATGGCTTCTGATTTGAGAATTCCCTCACATTTCTCGCATCTAGGGGGGATCTCACCGTTTGCTACGCTCTGGTGTATTGCTTCTCCGACATATTCTGCGTTACACTTAATGCAATATGCTCGGAGATAATTTCCATGAAGCTCCACTACATTTTTGCTACCAGCTGCTTGATGCAAATTATCGATGTTCTGAGTTATTACACCAAATAACTTCCTCTCTGCCTCAAGGTTTGCGAGAGCTTTGTGGGCTGAATTGGGTTTTGCCTTGAGAATTGTTTCTGCTAATTCTCTACCCATCGTCCAGAATTTAGTAGGATTTTGCATGAAACTTTCAATAGTTGCATACTCATGCGGGTCGTATCGTTCCCAAAGACCACCCTCAGATCTAAAATCTGGGATGCCTGAGTCTACACTAATACCTGCTCCTGTGAACGCAATTATTCTTGTACTCCTAGCAACTAACTGCTTTGCGTGTTCCAAATTTACAGGGTCTAACATGTTGTTTGAAATCGAGGAAATCCCCTTGATTTTATTTTCGGTTATTTCAAATTTTACCATGTCGAAAAGTTTTTCTTGATTTAACTACGGATTGGTCAAAGTCACCAAGGGGCGCTGAATCAACAATTCAGTGCCTCGATTACGATCCCTTTCTGCATGATTTGTCAGTCAGTGCAAACTAGGACTAGGCAGTGTGACCGTGGAATGAAGGATGATAACGAGAAAGGTCCGGAAATTGAATTGGATTTATCTGATGATGAACTAGATAATAATGAAACCATTGAACTTTCTCCTGAAGATCCTATTCTCATGCAACTTGACGAAGAGTGTGAAAAATCGAAGGATCTTCTTGATAGACTTCAGAGACTGCAAGCGGAGTTTGATAACTACCGGAAGCGAATGGACGCTCGATTTTCAGAAGTGGCAAAGTTCGCAAGTGAAGAGATACTCTTGAAAGTTCTTGATGTCTATGATAACATTCTGCGAGCACTTGAGATAGATTTCGCGAATGATCCACACGCAGCAAGGACTGGAATAAATGCAATTGAACAACAGATTGGTAAGGTGCTATCAATGGAGGGTGTCCGTCCTATAGAATCCATTGGGAAAGAGTTCGACCCGTACTATCAGCATGCTATACAGAGGATGAACGATCCGGAGAAACCAGATGGTGTTATTCTTGAGGAGTATCAGAGAGGATACATGCTAAAAGAGAAAGTTTTGCGTCCTGCAGTTGTCTGTGTGAATCGTCATGAAGTTCCCACTGTCGAAATAAATGCTGATGAAACTGTAGACAATGGAAAAAATGGTGATTAAAAATGGCTGTTAAAATTGTTGGTATAGATTTGGGGACTACGAATAGTGGTATTGCCTATATGGAAGGTGGAAAACCAACTATAATCCCAAATGCTGAAGGGAAGCGTCTGACTCCATCAGTTGTTGGAATTACTCCAAATGGTGAAATCATTGTGGGAGAGTTGGCAAAGCGACAGGCTGTGTCCATGCCTGACCGTACTATTCGATCAATAAAACGGAAGATGGGGCAGGATTACAAGGTTAAGATTGGTGATAAAGAATACACTCCTCAGGAAATCTCTGCTATGATTTTGAAGAAGATGAAGAACGATGCTGAAGCATTTCTTGGTGAGCCAATTTCAAAAGCTGTGATTACTGTGCCGGCTTATTTCAATGATAGTCAAAGACAAGCCACAAAAGATGCTGGAAGAATCGCTGGATTTGAAGTTGAACGGATTGTGAATGAACCCACTGCTTCAGCTTTGGCTTATGGTCTTGATAAGAGCAAGGAAGTAAAGGTTCTAGTCTATGATCTAGGAGGAGGTACTTTTGACGTATCAATCTTGGACATCGGTGCTGTTGAGGGTGAGGTTGTATATGAAGTCCTTTCAACAAGTGGAAATACGCAACTTGGCGGTGACGATTGGGACAATCGAATTATCAACTGGATGGTTGGTGAGTTCAAGAATCAGACTGGTGTTGATTTGTCCAAAGATCTCTCTGCAATGCAAAGAGTTCGAGATGCCGCTGAACAAGCAAAGATTGAACTCTCAACTGTAATAAAGACAAACGTTAACCTCCCATATATTACCGCAGATGCTAGTGGAGCAAAACACCTCAATCTGGATATAACACGGTCTCAATTTGAAAAGATGACAGACGACCTTGTTGACGCTACTATTGGTCCAATAAGGCAAGCTCTCGGGGATGCAAAACTTGAACCTGAACAAATCAATAAGATTCTGCTAGTAGGCGGAGCCACCCGTATGCCAATGATTCAGAACGTCATTCGCGATTTATTTGGCAAAGAAGGTGACAAAAGCATTAACCCAGATGAGTGCGTAGCTCTTGGAGCTGCCGCACAAGCTGGAGTTTTGTCTGGATCTGTCAAAGACATTCTCCTATTGGATGTGACTCCACTCACACTCAGCGTTGAAACCTTAGGTGGCATTGCCACACCCCTAATTGATCGGAATACCACTATTCCAACTAGAAAGAGCAAGATGTTCACAACCGCCGCGGATGGTCAAACTGCAGTTGACATTCATGTTGTTCAGGGTGAGCGAAAAATGGCCTCAGATAATATGACCTTAGGGCGATTCCAGCTTGTAGGTATACCTCCTGCTCCACGAGCTACACCTCAGATTGAAGTCACCTTTGATATAGATGCAAATGGAATAGTCAATGTCAAAGCAAAAGACACAGCAACAGGAAATGAGCAATCCATTACAATAACTGCAAGTACTAACCTTTCTGACCACGATGTCGAGCAAATGGTAAAGGATGCAGAGAAATATGCTGAGGAAGATGCAAAGCGCCAAGATGCTGTTCAGACTAGGAATAATGCTGACCAAATGATCTATCAAGGTCAGAAGCTTCTCAAAGACCTAGGTGACAAAGTTCCAAAAGACCTCAAGAAAGAGTTTGAAACTAAGGCTGCTGAGCTACAAAAAGCAATTGAGTCTGACAATCTTGAGAAAATGAAATCAGGCACCGATGAGCTCCAGCAGATTATCTACAAGATTTCTGAAAAGGTATATTCAAGTGCAGGACCTGGACCTGCAGGACCTGGTGCTGCTGGATTTGACCCAAGTACCATGGCTGGCGCTGGAGCCACTGGTTCAA
>JAEORI010000345.1 GCA_016840965.1 Candidatus Thorarchaeota archaeon
GATACCAGTTCCTTCAAACGTATCATTGAAGAGATTAGCTAAGAGTTCTTGGCGATTCTTCACATCACTGACTGGTTTTGGAATCTTGCCTTTCCGAATGACTTTGAGCTGGCCATTGATCTGTCGGAGACGTTTTGGAACACTCCAGACTCTCACATATAGACCAATTAATAAAATCATAAGAAAGCTGATAGGAATCCCTAAGGTAGCTGCTGTTGTCAAGGTTCTAGCAAAATCGGTTGGATGTACATCAATTCGGAATGATATGGATAACGACTGTGTATCAGTCTTAGATAGCACGAGTATGATTTGTGAGCTTCCTTCATCGGTACCGATTATTGGAGTAGTAGCACGAAATTCTATGATGTAATGTCCGGGGTTATTTGGATCTTCATAGGGCGTTTGGAATGATACAAGCTCGATAAATGACAAGTCCAGATCTAAAGTAAGATTTGCATTAGTAATTAAGTTTCCAGGAGGATGTCCAGGCCAATCATCATTGTATCGAACGACAATACTGCCTGATTGTCCGTACAAGAGATCGAGCAAAGTGAGGTCGGGATTTGGATATGAATCATCGCCAATAATGACCTCAGTGATTGTATACGATGTTGGTAAGTCAATTATCCGAATAGTAAGCTTAGAGTCAGCTTGTGTATGATTCCCAATCCAGAATCTAAATGTTAAATCGTACGGAAATGATCTTGGATCAGACGGATTACTTCGTAACCAAGAATCGGTCGTATCGAAAATGAAACGATAACTGCCATTTCCTATCTCTTCGACTGAGAAATAAGTCAATGGGCGAGTTGGTCCAAAGATATCACTTAGATCAAGTTTGGCATTCTCAATTCCGCCAACAATCCCTTCTGAGTCATCTGTATCGTTGTAGTAAAGGAGTATCTGCATTACTTCCCCAATTGGCACTCTATAATTGTCTACACCAAATGTCGGATCCTCAAATTCCGCTCCAATTTCAACCGCAATATTAGTTGGAACTGGAAGCACTTTGATTTGAATGATGATTGAAGCATCTTGGTAGTTTTCCTTGCTAAATGTGATTGATAATGGAAGATTTGTCTGACCAGATTGTAAGACAGTCGTATTGAAAAATACCAAGTAATAACCCGTGAACGGGATATTATATGCTTCTGCAGACTCGAATCCAGGTACATTGAGAGCTACAGTCGCACCAGGGATTCCAGTATTAAATGAGATATCCCAGAATGTGAAGTTCAAATATCCCGCCCAACCCCAATAGAAAACACCCGTTTCTAGTTGAGGCGGAAGAGCTACTGTGAGAATCCTCTTCACTGTTAGTGTAAGACTCGTTCTTGAGTCAGAATACAATGATGCATTATCCCAAACCTCAGCCTTTATCGTGATGGGCCAAATACCGAATCCGATGAGGGTTGTATCAAGATAAGTCGTGTATATACCCGAACGGTTATTCTGAAACACGCCTTCAAGACTAGCTTCTGAAATGAACCATTTGAGGGTAGCATAGTAAAATGAACTGTTACCAATTGCAGACATATTCACCACCAGAAGGACAGAATCTGTGTATACGCTTGTCATGTCCTCAGTGGTATCTCCAACAAGGGTCAGAGTAGTTGCAGTTTGCTGCACACTGATTTTAAATGAGTTGGCTGATGGTTCATAGTTATCAAATATCGCACTTAAGCGAACCGTATAGATTGCTGGATCCAATATTGTAGGACCATTATTTGGTATTAAGAAACTCCAATAACCAGGAGTTGCCTCGGGTTGTAAATTAAAAATGTAAGCTTCAAGAGTTCCAGTAACCTCGACTACATTGGATGAGGATATTGGATTTCCGGAACTGTCTCGGAGGTACACTCTTACAAATAGATCTGACCCTCTATTCAAGAGAACTACCTCATCAATAGGTTGATCCTGAATCATCTCACTTGGAAGACTCTTAACAACAAGAGTCACATATGCATAGGCAGTCTTATAGAAACCATCAATATCGACTGCTTTTATTGTAATGACATATGTTCCAACATCAACAATAATGGGAGTTGATGATGTGTCGATTGCAGCAATATATGTGCCATTCACAGTGTGTGCGGCAAGGCCAGTTTCAACCCCCGCTGCAGTCCAAGTCCATGTGCAATTGATTCCAGGAGCTGTGATTGGACTTCCAAAGAGAAGCTCTGTGAATATGACTGAAATGCTTTGACTTTCTGACCAAAATACTTCATAGACATCTTCTTGGGGCACAAGCTCAGTTTCAATCTTTTGAACAATACCAGACACGACAATTGTTGACAGGTTAGCATAATATGGTTCTAAAGAGGGATTCCACTTTACTTTCAAATTAAATTGGAAAGTGCCTGGTTTTGGTAGCGTATTTGTATCGATGCTAACTATGTAAGTTCCGGAAGGAACTTCAGTAATCCAAAAGTTAACACCCAATGTCAATGGGATTGTTTGATGACTGAAGTCAATTAAAGCACCAGAAACAGGCAGTCCTTGGTCAATGTCTGATAGCTCGAAGGAGATATTCAAGAGCTGACCAAATGATGCTGTTTCCGCAGGCAATGGTACGTATGATATTGTTCTCTTAATGGTGGTGACTCTGACTAAAGTGGTGTCGTCAAAGTAGAATGGTGCAGTTCCATCATCCCAATCAACAAACACTGTGATGTTATAGTTTGTTACAAGAACACCACCAAACTCAGTCGAGTTGATCAAAACATTGAAGCCTTGTCCAGATTTTACAAGTGAGTACTGACCCGTAGTGAGTAATATTCCTCCAGCCCAGATGTCAATATTCGCCTCAGTAATCGATGTGATTGCCTGCTCACGACCAAGATCCATGTAAACGAAATTGAACTGAACAATATCGAGATATGGAGTCTGCTGTGGAGGGGTCGTAATCTCAACATTGGTTTCTCTTCGAATAGTATATGTATTAAGAATCAGATCTGCATTATCATGATAGGGGCTTTGCGCAGGATTCCATGTTGCTAGAACACGGATTTGTGTTGACCCCAGACCATCCAATGCAGTTGTGTTAACAAGAATAAGATAGTATCCAACACCCTCTTTCACAAATGTGTAGTGTGTTCCGAGTGTCAGAGGAGTAACACCTTTGAATACTAGGATCGACTCAGCATCCACACCTAGTTCACTATCTGTATCGACATACTGAATCCTGAATGTCACATTGTCAAGATATTGTGTTGGATCAGGAGCATCATCCAAAACCAAATCAGACGCTCGAAACCTAAGCTCGAAGAATATGAAAGCATCGTCAAAACCATAGAATGGACTCTGGTATGCATAAGTAGCTCTGATTTGAAGTGAATATCGTATTCCAATCGTCAGCTCAGGATGGTTATAGGTTTCAATAGTGAGTATGTAGTGTTGGAATGCTGGTTGCCATTCTACTGTAAAGAACCATTCTCCAGCGCTAAGAATCTGAAGTGTAACCGGAAATCCATCACCAGATTCATTCCCTATCACTCCTAGTGTGGTTATATCTTGGTAACTAAGTGTATATACTAGTGAGTTATTGTATGGAACCTTTCCAATGGGCTCCACAGAAAGAAGGGTCACACGATATCGAACTGTGAATGATCGAGTGGCACTTACATCTGGGATATAGAATTCAGCCCTGGTGAGCACTACACGTAGACTATAAGTCCCCGGATTTGTAAAGTATGTGGTGTCCAGAGTCACATTATACTCTCCAGCTATGAGGGGCACTACTGAATAGAACGCGCCAGGAATTTCTACTAAACCATTATAGAGTGTGACTCCAGCACCTACAATTCCTGTAGAAGGAACTCCGGTGACATCAGTCCATGTGAGAGTAAACCACACACTATCACCGTATGATGTTGGAGCAGGAGCCTGATAGTCCAACACGGTCTGTCGTGCAGTGACCGTGATGTAGATAATTCGTCCCATCCTGCTAGTGTAATAAGGAGTACCTGTCCAGATGACACTAAGTGTGAATGACTTCTGCTCAAGAGGTGCACTAAATTGACTTGTATCAAATGATACCACGAACTCATGCGCTGTAAGGTTATAGTAAATCGAATAATCCGCTAGACTCAGAACTATTGATAGTTTTGGATCATCATCAATAGGGACACTTCCTCCACCAGTTACATCTTCGTAGGAGAAGATTAGAGTTGCATTCTCACCATAAGGTGTAGGTGTGGGAGGTACAATTGATACTAATGTATCGCGCGGGAGGACTCTAACCGAGATTACATCAAATCGATTTGTATAGAAAGGTGCAACCCCCTCAGTCCAGTTGATGTAGACATTCATATAGATAAGACCAGTCTTGCCAAAGATTGTTGTACTGAATGAGATTGAGTAGTTCCCGGGTTGAGTCACATCGTCGATTTCCAATATTGTGACAAGGTCAAGGTCAACAGTTGTACCTTGGAAACTGACATAGATAAGGACATTCCCTCCACCATAGCTACTATTTGTGATTCCTAATCCACTTGTTTCGCTGAAGAAGAAGACATAGGACATTGAACCACCATATGGAGTTGGTTCAGAGGCTTGTAGCAGAGTTAGTTGCGAGTCAATCCCGATAATGTTAACTGATGCAGTTGTCTGTTTGTTCTCATATTGTTGTACTGGACCAGTCCAGTTGAAGTAGATAATAAAGTTCTGTATACCCTTTGGGAACAGAGAAGCTGAGATTTGGACTGTGTAATAACCTCCACCATCATTAACAAGACTTGAGGCAATCCAATCGGTTCCGTTCCATACATATTCTTGAATATTGGCAGAATCAATCCCAACTTTGTTATCCCAATCGTAATATCTAACGGATATATTCACAATGCCATTGTAGGGTGTTGGATCAGGAGCACTGACCAAGTTGAAGATAGTGACATGGGTTCGGATGTTTACTTCAACTTCACATGAAACTTGGAAATAATTGGGATTATTTGTGAATGTGAAAGTAATAACATTAGTCCCCAAGGGGTCAGAACCGATTGTTGTAAAGGTGACCTCGTATCTAGTGCCATCCCAAACAACACTAACTGGTGTTGAGCCAGGCCATCCTGTAACTGTTGGAATTGTGCTGGGAATTGGAATGCCATTGTCAAGGTCAACGTAATCAATATAGATTACCTTAGTATTACCAAGTGGAATATCTAAGGAGATTACTGATGGGTCAGCATCCGTATGAATCTTGGTCACTATTACAGTTATGATGACACTCTTCTCTTCATACCCATCTGCATTTGCAGTGAGTGTAATCTGGTGCGACCCTATTGACAGACCTAATACTCCAATCTCTACATCATAGTTCCCATTGGAAATGTGAGTGTAGTCAATCCAGCCGGTTGAAGCAGTAATTATTGCTGTTGTGATACCAACACTTCTGTCTCGATCTTCATAGAACAGAGATATTGTGACATTATGCTGGTAAGGCGTAGAAACCGTGTAGAGGTTAGCTGTAAGGTCGCTTCTTGCTGGAATATATTCGAAGTTGATTACAAGTGCTGTTGACTTATAGAGGATGCTAGTTGGGTCGATGTGAATAGTTATGGTGTAAACACCCTCTGTAAAGAACGAAGAAGCAATCAGAACATTATACAAACCGTTTCCAAACGGACTTATCGTAGCAGTTGGATATCCGACTACTGTTATGTCACCTGCTAAGCCATCAATTAAGTCACCATAATGAGGCCCATTTTCAGTCACTTCAACAGAAATGTTCAATGTGAAATCATCACCATTCGGGAACAAGAGGTCGCTTGGTGAGTTATACGCACGGATTGTAAGACTCTGAATCATAACGGTGAACTGATAATTTGATGGATTCTGATAATAGGAGCTGGACATTGTTGTAATAATAGTCACTGTCCTAGATCCAATTGGCCAAGTACTAGTGTCAAGAATTACATCATAACTGCCACTTTCTGGTTGGGACCCACCAGTCCATTGGAAGAGGAATCCGTTGACTGCACCGATGGGTACTGAACTACCAGTATCCAAATCTGTAAGAACGATTGTTAGTGAAGTAGTATTGCCATATGGAGAAGTCAAATCTCCGACAACATTCACAGATGTATAATGTGCACGTATTGTGATGTAGAACGTGTGTTGAATTGGGGGATAGTAGTCAGGATTTGCCATGACAATTGTAAGATTGACCTCATGGGTTCCAACATTCCAGGTATTTGTTGTCAGACTCACTGAGTAGCTTGAGAGAGAGCTTCGGACTTGACTACCTCCCTCATAGGTGAAAATGAACTGACTAACATCGGCTGTGTCAGGTATGGTTCCAGTATCAAGGTCTCTGAGGATGACTGTAATCTGAGTATTCTGTCCATATGGGACAACATAATCACTAGTGGCGGAAGTTGCTGTGTAGTGAGGTCTTAAGAGGAAGGAGATATCAACAGAGTCAGTTTCAAGATACCAACCAGGTTTCGATGCTTTTAGAGTATAGGTATGAATACCTGTGGAAAGAACTCCTGTTGGAATAGAGATATTATACCAACCTACACCTTGAGCTGTGACTGTTACAGGACTTTCATCTCCAAATGTGATTGTTGCACCAGAGATTGGTGTACTTGAGAATGTATCATAGAAGAACAGAGTAGCTGTGAAATCAAATCCAATTGGGGTTGTTTCGATGTAGGCGTAAGTTAAATCGGTAGGATGGAAAAGATCAAGGAGAATGAATGTCGATGCATCATTATAGTATGGATGTGTGGAATCGATCTCGATTCGCCATTGCTTGTTTTCAACAAGATCAGTTGTATTGATAGCTATTCCATACTCCCCGCCACCCAAATCATCGAGTGGAAGAATTGTTGGCACTCCCGAAACTGTCCAGTTCATAGTGACAGTTGACCCGGTGATTCCTGCAGATCCAATATCATCAATGATATCGACCTTGATGTATAGAACATCGTTGGTTGTTGCATCAGTAACTCCTCCATCTACTGCGTCCAAAGGTGAAAGAACATCAATGGAAGAATCATGTTTGACAATAAATTGTCGCTGGTACATCCCAGTCATATAATCAATTGAGCTTCCAGAGTCATTGTAGTATGCTGTAACTGTCCAGAGCCCAGCACTAGCAGAGCTATCAGCAATTTTCTTGACAAAAGAATCAGGAGATGCGCGACTTGATTCAGCACTAACGGAGTAGAAAAGATTTGGATTGTTGATGTTCTGGAACTCTGCCGCAATCCAAGCACCACTTCTAATGCCTGTGGATACTCTTACTTCATCCATCCTACCATTTAGATATGCACGAGCCCCAGCAACTTGATCTATCCAAGAGCCCCCTATACCCCAATGTGAATCGAACGCAACATTTGCGTACGTAATGGAACCAGATGTACCAAATGTGTCGTCAACTGCCCGAACATAGATTTTGTTATTGTTCGGTGTATCTGCATCCATGGTACATGCAAAATGATACCATGTATTTGCTTGCCAAGAAGTCTGTGCTGTATACTTATATTTCTGGCCAGCAGCGTTATTCTCAGTCTTAAAAACTAGACTGCCTGGACTGACAGCAAGAGTAGTGTAATCCGTTCCAGCAAGAGCAATGTGCATGTCATTATCACCATTGAGATACTTTTCGAATAGAAGAAGTGTATTTGTGGATAGACTATTGTGAACGGCATCTAAGCGGAACCAGCCAGAGATTGTTACATCACCGGATGGTCTTAGATTTTCTGTGCTCTGAATCTCAATCCAGTCATCAGTTCCATCAAAATCTTGACCGTATCCAACAATGCCTGTTGTAATGACATTACCACGCTGAGAACCAGCATAGTCACCTGATGTTGCGTCTTGATGAACACCTGTGGATTGCTCATCTACTGTGCTATCATCTAGATGCCACACCGCAGCAAAGCTCTGCGTCCAGACATCAGTAGGATTCTGCTGAGGTCCAATTGTTGGATTACCATAATACATGGTAATTACAGTATTAACAGAGCCTGTGAGGTTGGTCTTGACCCAAGCTATTAAACGGGCCTGAGTTGGGCTATAGTTTTGATTAAACAGTTCAATTTCATGTGAGAGTACATTACCACCTGACACAAAGACAATGTCATCCCCATCACTCTGCGCCTTCGTCTTAAGGTCAGTATCAAGGATGTTGATAAGCACAGGAAAATTATTCAGATTTTGGCCAAGATGACGTGTTCTATCAATGGTGAAGCTTTTTCGATATTTAAAAGATTGAAGAAGATGTGATGTTGAACTAGCAGTTGTGTTTGTAGCTGAATACCAGTCTGTCCCACTCGGATTGGTGAGTTTGAATGTGGTCGTAGCTCCTGTAATCCAAGTACTTGTTGTTCTGAATAGCATCTCATCTGCCAAATCGAAAATTGCAGATGATGATAGAGAACTTCCACTGATTCCTAGGTCGAGATCGAAGATGGTATTAATGCTTGAAAACTCAATTTTCCAAAGACCGTATGTATCGATTGATGAGCTTGTGACCGTGAGATAACCTCCAAGATAGGACCAATCAACTCCGTGTATCTGGACAGCTCCCATAGGATTTGTCACTGAGATAGGAGTCCAATCTGTTGATTCATAGTTGACTCGAAAACTCAAACTAACAACCTCACTGGGAGGTGAAACAAGAACGTATGCAGTCCACGTCACTGCGCTAGCATTTGCGACTATAAAGGATGTTCCTGCTGTGAAGTCTGAGGAGAGAGTTGTGGTTGAATAACTCCAGCTGGAACTATTTGCAAATGTGCCTGAGAACAAAACAGACAAAGGAGACCCAGTTCCTGCATAAGTGCCTCCTGATTCAGAGACTTGAAGCTGGTTGTTTGGTGTTTGTTCGTGGTTTGTAGCAAGACTACTATTTCCAGACAAGTCCATAAGACTGAACAAGAACAACGCAACTAAAACTAGGGTGAGAAGTCTGCATTTCCTCATTTTTTGGCACCAGTTGTATTCGAATACTTCGTGGCCTATCTTCTCCTCAGAGACAGACTTATCATGGAATTATCAATAACGTTGTTCTCTTTATCAATACATGTCGTGTGAATTGTGTTTTTTAAATATCAGACCTTTCTTTTTATTCGAAATAATTAGAAAAAAAGAGTAGATACATAGAATAATCTACTCTTTCTTCCCTTCTAGACTCTTGACAAGTTCATCGACTAGCTCACGAGGCAACGCTTTTGCTTGTTCAATGATTGTTTCGATCTCATGCGGAGGCACACCTTTTCGTTCAAGGTCTTTACGTAGCTCTTCAATTTCGTAGAGAGTCATTTTATCTGATACTATTTCTGGAGTTTCTTCAACAGCTGCTTCATACTCAGGAGTAATGATATCCTTACGAACTACTTCCTCTTTTTCTTCCTCTTCGAGAAAGACCCTCTCATCTACTTCGGGTTCAACAGGTTCAACTGGTTCTTCAGTCTCCTCGCCTCCGAGCCGACGTAGGGCTTCTTGTTGAATATTGGCAAGGGTTTCTTCAATGGTTTTGCCTTCGCGACGAGCGACACGGATTGCCTCTTGCATGATGACCTCTTTTACGAAAGCTGCCTGCTCACTCATCTTCATCTTTTTAATATCAGCTTGGAAATCATCAAGCTCCTCAGCATTTAGATGAGTGAGGATTGCTAGTTGCATGAGGAGCTCACCCATTTCTGGAACCTCGATGGGTATAGCTTCTTCTGGCATTTGTGCGGCTGTTCGTGTGATCTTTAACTCCTCAAATGTGTCATTGAAAAGTTCTGCAGCAAGCTGTTGTCTGGTCTTAACGTCTTTAACTGGTTTGGGAATCTTTCCTTTCCGTAGAGTCTTAAGCTGACCATTGATTTGACGAATTCTCTTGGGGACACTCCAAACTTTGACGTAAGCACCTAATAACACAATTATGAAAATACTAATTGGTAGACCGTATGTGGTCAGTTGACCAAGGAGGATATCAGTTTCATTCGGATTCGCGGTAATTGTGATTACGAACTCCGCAGCCTCATGAAAATCTAAGGCCAGATGTAATCTAATAATACTGTCACCAGTAGCCCCTGCAACTAGAATCTTCACTTCGTATAAACCATTACCGAGGGATCTGTTACTTCCAGCCAATACTATTGCAGAATTCCCAAAGGTGTAGAGAATGCTAGCACCCTCAACATTTCTTTGATGCCATGTGTCATATAGGGTGAACTGGATTGTTTGTTCGTCCCCATGTATTAGGTTGAAAGAGGTTGCACCTTCGTAAAGAATCACTGTTGGCACAATTATAATGGAAATACGTACGATGACTTCTCTAGGCACACGATTCGGTGATTCCATAGTGACAGTCAAGTAGAAGAAACCTGCTTTAATTATCTTAACATATTCGTTGAGCTCATAGTATGTCAAGTTGTTTGTATCAAAAATGAAATAGTACCATCCTCCACCCAGTGATTCAATAAATACTGTGACATTTTTCGTGCCTAGGAAGTATTCAGATCCTACAATGAAAGCGTTAATTCTAGCTCCATCCAGACCTCCAAACAAACCACCTTCAATACTTGTATCATTATAGAAGAATGTGATATTCAAGAGATCATTCATGGGAACCTCAAGTCGGGTCGGGTCGCCGCTCGTTTCATAGGTTCTTGGATCGTCATTCGAAACTATTAGGTCTGTAGTCCTTAGATCAACCAGAATATTTGTACCACTTGATCGTTCCTCAAAGTTATCCTTAGCAAAATCAACGATAATTCTATGTAGAGCATTGGATGTCAAGTATGTCGTATTAATGAACACCAGATACGTGCCATTTCCGAGAGAGATTGCGGGAAGGTCAGTGAACTCACCATAGTCATAGGTTACATTCGCACCTGTAACGCCTCTCTCAAATACAATGTCGTAATACGTAAAACTGATGTATCCAGTCCAACCCCAAACGACTTCGGTTCTAATGGGAGGAGCCCATACTTCAGTTGTGATTTTCTTAATTGTCAATGTCATGGTTGCAGTAGAGGAGGCAAGAATTGGGTCATTTGGAAATGCTCGAAAAGTGAGACCCCAAGTCCCATAGAATCCGAGTGAGGTGTTGAATTCTAGGACCCATAAACCAAGTGTGCTGTTAAAGGTGAAGTACAGTTTTAGGTTGTTGAAATCCTCTGAGAACCAGTATACTGTTGCATTATCTACAATTGTATCATACGCTGTTTCTGTCAAATTAAGCCCGATATATACAATCTCTGAATATACCCTGTCGACATCTTCAAGTAGTTCGCCAGTTTCTGGATTAATTACTTTCATCTCGGTTTCTGTGAACCCGATATTTATCCTGAACAGGTCCCCAGACGATTGATAGTCATAGAATCCTGCGGTTAATCTCACATCATAATTACCAGGAGTTAGTATAGTAGCGGAACCTGGAATTGTTACATTCCATGTTGATGTCAGAGGATAGTATGATAAAGCGTATTGTACTCCTTGGAAAGTAGCATATATTGATTCAACCTGTTGGTCGTCAATCAAAATTGCTCGTTCAGTATCGTACAACATCACACCAATTGAGAAGGGGCTACCTCTACTTACGTCTAAAACACCTGTAGATGGATTAACTATTACTATGTCGCTAGGAAGGGCAAGGATTACTAAAGTAACGTATGCGCTTTGAGTTATGTACTTGTCCAAAGATGCGGTGATAGTGATAATTTTGGTACCAGAACCCAAGGCTTCGGTGTTAATTTCAGCCTTGTATTCGCCGGGACTGCCTGTCGGAGTAAGGTATCCTCCGAAGAATCCACCAATAGACCAGTAAACTGTGGCACCAGGTATCGAAGTATCATCTAAGAGGTTTCTATATTCAACGTAAATTCCAGCAAGTTCAGTCCAGTTGTATTGAAGAGATGTTGCCAGTGGTACA
>JAEORI010000346.1 GCA_016840965.1 Candidatus Thorarchaeota archaeon
CGTGTTGAAGAAGATTACAAATCATAGTCTTACTTCTCAAACCATCCTAAGGTATATCAGAAAGACAATCCAATTTAACCTGAGTAGAGATGCAAAGCACAAGTCCTGAACCTTACATGGTTACAAAAAGAGATGTACGGAAAGTCATTGAAACCTTAATGCAAGCGTTCTTTGATGACCCCGTATGGTGTTATTTCTTTCCAGAATTAAAAAACAGATCTAGATTCCTACCAAAATTCTACAATTACCGTGTGAAAAACGGACTCTTAGACGGGAAACTCTTTGCCACATCTGAAAACATTGAGGGTGTTGTTATCCTCACTCAATCAGAATACAAACAGTTCAGCTGGTTGAGGGCACTTAAAACCGGAGGACTAGGGCTGTATCGAGCTGCCGGGTCTCAAACTCTTAATAGAATGCGTGAAATGGAGAGTCTTGTGGTTGCTAAGAGAGAAGAATATATTTCAGAGCCATACTGGTATCTTGGTTCCTTAGCAGTTCGTCCTGAATATCAAGGTAAAGGTCTTGCGAGTAAACTCGTTCGACACGTACTCGAATTATGTAGTTCACAAAACATTCTTTGTGTCCTTGAAACTGAGGATGAAGATTTGGTACAGATGTACAAGCACTATGGCTTTGATATAGTTGGCTCAATTACACTACCTAGTGTCAACATCTCTCATTGGATTATGGCTAGACACCCCTGAATTCAGATTATGTCAGGCAAATTGCATAGGTGGTTTTCCCATCCACGCCCAATAAACGAGAAAGAGTATCACTATAACAGAGGTAAGAATGTATCCTGCAATTCCAATACGTATGTAACTTCCAAACATCATCCATAGAATATAGGATATTATGGGACCTAGAACAAGAATAACAACCATGAGTTTTTTTGTCAGGATCACGTTTCTCATATTGCTCGGGCATCGTTGAAACCAAAATTCGGTCCTAGTACTAATAAAACCTCTTCTAGATTTGTGCATTAAGCATTCGATGCAGCGGTCAGGCTTGCAGTGTTTACTCCATTTTAGTTACATCCATTCATAGTTATCCTTATAGCCCTCCGACTAACAGGGTATTTGGAGGCGGAGATTGAGCTCACAGAGAAAGTTGTATGCCAGTGGTGTGCCACCAGATCTCTTTCTATTTAGTGGAGCAATCTACTCCGGGTCGGTTATAGGTGGCATTATTTGGTTTCTAATTCTAACGTCCACAGAACTTCTTACAGGCATCGAGTATGACATATCTCAGCAGTTTATCATAACCCTGGTTGTTGGTGTTGTGATACAGGTTGTTATCTTGCGTCTTAGGAAAATCCGATTTTCCAACCCATTGAATAATACCGACCTACTCGCACTATTTGATGAGATAAGGACAGATCTTAATGAGGGTCAGGCGATAGAAATCTGGGTCTACAATCGTGGGGGAGATGTCTTTCTATCAAATGTGAATCTCTTCTATAGAGCCATTCTCCTGTCTGAGAATGCTATCCGTGACATTCTTGCCAAGCGAAAGAAGGGAAAGATTGTCCTCGCAAGAGAAGTTCTGGTTATGGAAAAAAGTAGTCCTAAGCTTGGATTTACAATATGGCTTCTTGTGTTCTCACTCTTTCCCTATTATTTCGTGTTAGACCCGCTCGCGTACCTTCCATTTGACTTAATGATATTGCTCTTCATACTCCTTTTGATTGGATCACTTCCGGTCTTCGTTAAGATTTTTCCACCCCGCTTGAGTGAAACACGTCACATTGACGAGTTTCTTGAAGAAAAGTATGGAACTTCTCCCATAGATGCGATTACTGATGTTCTCAAAGACTACACTGTGGCCAATGATTTGATTGCAAAGCAGAGGTGGGAAGAGCAGGGAGGTGGGTCAGTCCGAAGGAGAGAAGTGCTTGAAGAGAGTTTGTTTGTAGCAATCGCAACCTCCCTCATTTCATTCATTCTCATTGTCAGGTTCATGCCGGATCCATTCTTTTTTGTCACGATTCCAATCCTGTTCTCTTTCCTGCCTGGCTATCTGGCATTTCTGATTGTCTACATGTTCCTTTTCATGTTGCCTCTATCCAAGAATTAGGGATGATTTCGCTCATGCTCTTGAAATCCAAATTGTATTTCATGAACTCTCCGGTGGAATTCTATCCACGTTTTATTGATCAACCTGCTTGGTCCCCTGTTTGGATTCATAGACCATCACAATACCTGATATGATGCCTAAGGTCCCACTGAGGAAGAGCAATGCAGTTGTGACAGCATCCTCATAGAACAATCTCCCTTGAACTATGAAATCAGCTGCAATCGGAAAACAAAACATGAAACTAAGGAGCGCAACAGACCAAGATTGCTTGTACAGCTTTTCCATGGCTTCGGGTTTCCTAAGCGCTCGTACGGAAAGACCAACTAACAGACCTATTACAGCCAGAAATAGAAGCATGAGTAGGCTGAAGATGACCAACGGCCAATTAGAGAGAGACATGTAAAGTAGAGTGAGTCTGATTAACATGACCATGCCTGTTAGTATGCCGAGCACGAGCGCGAGAATCAAGATTCTTGCTCCAATTCTCCCTTCCAAGAGTTTTCTAGTCCCTCCAATCGAAATGTCAATAGTTCCTACAGCAGTCCAAGTGAAACTAAGAGCTTTATTTAGATTTGCCTTTGAGTATATGCGTGATGTCAAAGCCTTGCTTATAGCTCCTTCCCATGAAACTTATCAGATACTCCTGCATAACTTGCGTGTGAAATTGGAACTGAATAACCCCCTCTTGCAGATGACCCAGCAGGTTTCATTCATCGTTATCCTTATAGCATTCCATCTCCAGA
>JAEORI010000347.1 GCA_016840965.1 Candidatus Thorarchaeota archaeon
AGCACATGGGATGAAGACAATCCCAACTGCGACATTGGCGAAGATCAAGAAAGCCATCAAGAAGTAGTCATATTATCATCAGCCACTTCCAGTGCGATGGGAGTGGCTCCCCACTTCAGTTTTTTTTGGGGGGTGTTCTATCAATAATCCTTCTACAGACGCTGAAGGCAGTTTGGGCAATATGTTTCTGGTTTGATATCAGTGTCTCGAAGAGAGTTGGAAAATCGCATGACGCATTTGCTGTTACAGTGTCCAAGTCCTAATACATGACCAAGTTCATGAAAGATTTCCTTCACAGTACGTTTGAAGAACACATCGTCATCACTGGGAAGGCCATAGAATGTCTGACGAAGTCTTGGGAGTGCCACAATTGCATTACCGCTGTATTGCGCGCTTCCAAAGATGAAGTTGAGTTCAGGCACAAACAAATCAAGGTCAACTATACCAAGAGCATGAGTAGAGCCCCTCCTATTATTCCCAAGTATCTCTAGGAAAGGTTCGGCATGGTACTGCTCGCGGTTTGCCACATAGGCTTTCATGGGCACATTTAGGCTTCCTGAATGAATTATAACCTCTGCAAAATGATATTCAAATCGATCCCGATTTGCTTCTAGGAGTTTAACAATCAACTCTTGAGGTACTCCTTGAAAACCAAAGATGCGTAGCGAACCTTTTCTCAATGTTTTACATTACTTCCATTTTCTTGAATCCAGATATCTTTGATAGTAAGGAACTCACCATAAAAAACTAATTCCTTATTTGATAATTTAACATATATCATTTGGACTCTATTGAGCTCCAGTAACGGAAAATGAACGGTCCTGTTCAGAATGAAGGTAATAAAGAGAGATGGATCGACTGAGGCGTTCATGCCCGAGAAGGTTGTTGTCAGCGCTGTGAAAGCTGGCGCTCCATACGAAACTGCGCGTGACATCGCCAGCTCGCTCTCGAAGAGGTCTGAAAGTACGATGAAGAGTTCAGAGATACGCAAACACGTGCTATCAGAGCTCCGTACGAGAAAAGCAGCTAAAGCTGCTGATGCATGGGAAGCCTATGATCGTACCCATAAAAAAACATGAGACTTGAATCAGCACAGTAATAGTTCAGATTAAACACTGGTGTCAGTTCAAACAACGATGTTGATTCTGGTCTTAACATATGAGTAGCTAATACAGAAGAAATGCTACTTGGAGCATTGCCATTAAATCAAAGGATGGAGCGTTTTAGACTAACAATACACACTAGTGAGATACGATTCCACCGTGATTTACATCTTTCGAGGTTTTGTTGACATTTTTCCTCATTGTTTGACTGCCAAAATAGAGAACAATCAACACTGCAGTAATTACATACAAAATCATATTGAAATAAACCCCAAGGTCTGTTTGTCCGAAGGGAAAAAGGTTTGGTGTAAAATTAAGCATTACATGAAATACCACACCTGTAAAAATTGATTCTCGACTATTATTGTACAACCAAGTCATCATGATTGATATTGCAATTGCGTTTATCATAAAGACCCACAACGGTGTTCGACTATAGACTTCGATTCCAGTAGGGAAATAACGTAAGGGAAGATGCCATAATCCCCAAGCAAGACCGATGATGATGGATGTAATCAATGCACCCCATCTTGACTGCAGACGCTCAATGGCATACCCTCGCCATCCAAACTCTTCTCTAAATGCATTGGATATGGGGATAAAACCTGCAATGAAAAGAATAGGGATCATCCACAATTGCTGCAATAGAGGGTTGTCTGGAACTGGTCCTCCTGATGCTATTCCAAGAATAAATGCACCCGCATTTAAGATTGGTACGAGGAGCAGAATAGGAAGCCACCAAACTCTCCCGACTCGGCGTGGATCAATGCCTCGTCCTAGAACCTCCTTGACCTTTATTGTTCCTTCTTCTCTATAATACAGCAGGAGTGCCATGATTGTTGGGATTGCCCCACCAGCTACGTTCAGAATGACGAAAATCGAACCATCCAGTGTCACTGGCATGAGTCCGAATGTTTCAAGAACTCCTGGCAACCATATCAACCAAGATATGGCAATTGTCAAAACGAAAAACAGCAAAGGTGAACCATTCTGTGATTCAAGATTCTCAGGCATGTCGCTTCAGAGCACCTCTCCCGCATCGCAAACCGCGTGAGATTTTAATGTATTGCTTGATAATGAATCTGCACGAACAACCTAGATCGAATAAATATCCTGTAGTTTCTATCAATGTCTACCTTAATTGCGATGTAACCCCACTTTTGTCAATGAATTAACCTTATTACTTGGACTAGTTGAATGCGCTACACTTTTCCAAAGGAGTAAAAAATGGTGAAGGAGTTCATCGCAAAACATCAACTTGTTTTATTCTTTGTACTCACATTATTTCTTGGATGGTTTTGGTGGGTGCAGATGGTCCTGA